>JAJNBK010000026.1 GCA_021155845.1 Nitrososphaeraceae archaeon | reverse complement strand
GGACAATTTGCAGAGAATATCTCAATTAAGTTGATGTTAATGACACCAGGAACAGGAAGAAGCCCAAGGAGTAGCCTGAAGACCTTACTGTTGACTATTAGGATGAAACAGTACTGCTAAAGAAAAATGCGGCGCATGCAAAGTTCAGAGCAACACGACCGCTTGCCGTTTTCGAAGAATCGAAAATAACACCTTTAAGTTTTAACAGAAGAGAAACTTGTAATAAAAATAGATAAACAGAACAAAACGCTGCACAAAAAGCATACTATAAGGAAATTACTAGACTTTTTCAATTTTTTGCTAATAAGATATTTAATAGTTGTTTTTTATTCCTTTTGTCACAATTAGTATAGCGGTGATAATTTATACAAAATATTAAAGGATGATTACCAGCAACGACAATACAACAGAGGATAGAACCATGTCATAAGTCGTTATCCCAGTCCATAATTGTTGTCTGACATACAACCTGAAATAACGACAAAAGCGTGGCGAGAAGGTTTGCTATGTTCCTTCTTTTATTGATTCCTCTGTTGGGTTCTGTTAACTTAAAAGATCATCTTAAATCTGTTAACTTGGCTCATACCGCTGCTGTTAACTATCGGCTCATTTCTTCTTCTTTCTACTACGTTAAACTTTATGTATTGTGTGGCACCATATTACTTCTATATCCCTTGGTTAAATTACAAAAGCAATTTGCATACAAGTATAAAGGTAAAGAATATTATAAGAATATCATTACATTACCAGATGTATTTGTAAAAAAGCTAGGATGGAAGGAAGGGACAGAACTTGACCTTCATGTTTCTAAAGATGACGATACCCTTGTCTTAAAATCTAAGAAGAAAAGGAATAATTCTAAATCTTAACCAGATTATGTCATTCAGATAAAATTGTAAAGCATGGGATTCGACACAACTTAAGTATTAACTTCCCCCCCACTTCTTTTCTTCCACCTAGTAGATAAAGAACTTAACTTAGCTTTTAGTGTTTGCCATATCATATTACTCGACTCTTGCGAGATTATTTCCATTTTGATTGACAGAAAATCCTTGTAAGGAGGTATGTGTATTTGTGCTTTGCAATAAACACCTTTATCCGACCGTATAATAAGCTCTAAATTCAAATCTTCTGAAGCATAAGCATCTTCGAGTCTTTGAATTATAACTAACTTTGGATATGCAGTATCAGAAGAAGAAAGGAAAAAGAAAGATGTATGTATATCTAATATTATTATGAATAAGACCTTACATTAAGAATATCAATCTAATATAATCATATTCCTTCTAATAGTAGATGTATATACATCCAGCTTGTACCTTTAAAGAAGAATATATACATACCACACTTAAGAATATAAAGCAAAAATATTACAACATTTCTCTTTTAAATTATAATATACAGACACCATAACAAACAATACTGGCGGATATGTCAAAAGAGTAGGGTCTGTTTACTTTTATTTTAAGACTTGGCAACAAATAGAGTGATCACATCAGCAGCATTAACAGTTAAAGACCTGTTATATTTGCGCGTTATCATAGGTATATTTTTACGCAACTATATCATAGACTCAGACAATCCAGAACTAAAATCCATACAAGAAGACGTGGTTAGACTGCAACAGAAGATCAATACTCTAATCAAAATTATATAATAATAGAGGAAGAGGAATCAACGGAAAAGAAATGAAGACCCAACTATCTATTGGTATATATGGTATCATTAATCTTATAAATTACATTACATTTTCAGTAGGAGATATCAATGTATAAGGAGCAGCAGCGGCAGCAGCACCCACTGGCTATAGCAGCATTAGACTTTGTTAATAGTGATGCAGGGTGGAAGGTCTACATGACAGTCCATATTTCGCAGCGAGATAATTTATTTAGAAGGGTATACATTCTCGAATCATTTGACAGAGAGATTGCTATACAAGAAATCTTAAAGTCCTACATACCCTACTTATTCGAGAATACATAAAATACAACAAGAGTAAGGGGAGAAAGGTAAACGCATCAGAGTTTACTAATACTATCAAGTCAGATATTGCTACTATGGTTTTAGATTGGATCTTGGCTGAGTGTGCAGAGTTGTACAAGCAGTCCAAGGTTAGTAAGTGGAAGAAGGCTACGAGCTGACTTTAATAATAATAATGATAGCTATGTTTGGATACCGATATCTATACGCTAAAATAATAGAATATGTGCTGCGGCGATGGTCTCTATCATTTTGAAGTGTTTGAAACTCAGAATGATTTTTTGTTTGGATAATACCACACATACAGCAATTGGTTACCAGGAAGACTTAGTTCTCAGATAATAGAGTCTGGTGTTTGTTATTCGCGAATAAAGAAAAATGAGTGAACACAATACACTTGTACCAGATCCAGTATGCGCCTGGCCTAACTGTGGACATCCGCTGTCCTGGCGTAATGGTGTACATCCCAAATGCGTATGTACACATTATTGCTATATCGTAGCTACAAAGACAAAAGAAGAGTTAGATGCTGATAAAAAATCAGCAGCTAAGAGAAGACAAGAGCGTAAGGAGAATAGAGAAGATAGACAGAGAAGAAGAAAAAAGGATGAGGATGAGAATTCAGAAGAAGAGAACGATAATTAATAATTAGGTCCTCTTCTCTCTCCTTCTTATTTCACTCCATCACGAAATGAATTTTGATGAAGTTTTCCCGCTCATATCGCTTGTTATTTTACCATTCTCCCCGGGTATTGTTCATCGCTGACCTTTTCCATCCAGTTGGCAGCCGTGCCGTTAAGGTGTTCCTGGATGGCGATATGGGTCATTCCCGTCGTTGGACTGGCACCATGCCAATGCCTTTCACCAGGCTGAGTCCAAATTACATCACCAGGACAAATTTCCTCGACCGGGTCATCCCCTGTCTGTATTAAACCACATCCAGCCGTTACAATTAGTATCTGTCCTAGCGGATGGATATGCCATGCGGTATGAGCACCAGGTTCAAACGTGACAGTAGCTACAACCAACCTTGATGGGTCTTTAGCTTCGAATACTGGGTCAATGCGCACGCTGCCGGTGAAATACTCGGCTGGCCCTACGGTAGAAGGCTGTGAGCCAGCTCGTTTGATTTCCATATTCAAAGTTTGATTTGTATCATTACCTTGTGATGGGTCTTGCATTGGCTCGCTTGTATTCTGTGCTGCGATGGGAGCAGGATGGCCTTGTTGCTGTTGTACTTGTTCCTGCGCAAAAGTCGGATTTCCTGTTCCATAAGGCATTGCAATTATGCTAAATGCCAATGCTGAGAGAATTACACATCTTGATATTTTTGTAAATTTACTATTCATAGTCCAATCTTATTTTTCAATCTATATACGGGTTTAACTCTTAGTTTTCTTTTAAAGAGAAGATAAAACAGACATAATTTAATGGACTGATTGCAAATAATTTTTTTGAATTAAAAAGGAACAGTATATTGCAAATAATCAACAGCTTTTATTAATATGGGTATATCTTATATTACATGGAACCACCCATAGAATCAAAATATGGAGTACATAAATATTTCGTTTATGATAGATAATTCTCTAATAAAATGTATAAAAGGACACTATATGCTTATTGCCAGTATTTTCTCATTTATCATCATTTCTGCATCATTGGTCAACTTTGCATACGCTCAAACAAGTCAAGTGGACCCAACTAGAAATAATAATACAAATGCAAATTCACTAGACATTCAAAATATCCAAGCAAAAAAAGTCCATGTGGGAGACATAGATATTGCATACAAAACCTTTGGCAAAGGTGACCCTATTTTACTGATAAATGGTTACTCCTTCACCATGGACAGTTGGGACCCAACTTTATTAGAAACTCTTGCTTCCAACCATACAGTAATCATTTTTAATAACCGAGGAATAGGAAATACCACATCAGGTACTAAACAATTCTCAATAGAACAATTTGCAAATGATACTGCTGGCTTATTAGAAGCATTAAACATCAAGAAAGCAGATGTGCTGGCATGGTCATTGGGCGGAAGAATTGCTCAAGAATTGACACTTAATTATCCTGATAGAGTTGGAAAACTTATTCTCTATGCAATAGGTTGCGGTGGTAAGGAATCTGTACCACAAAGTCAGGAAGTTCGTAACGAGTTTGTTAATGGAACGGGAACTGCAGAAGACAGAATAGCAAGACTTGTACCATTATTCTTCCCCCAAGAATGGCGCAATGAAAATCCTAATTATCTTGAGTATATTCCAAAAACTACAGAGACAATTCTTAATCAAACACTTAACAAGCAGATAGAAGCGGCAGCCAATGCGCCAGGTACTTGCGATAGACTAAAAAACATAACTCAACCTACACTAGTTATAGTAGGAACTGAAGATGCAGCTACTCCGGCAGCAAATTCCCTAAGAATGGCAGAACTTATTCCTGGATCTTGGCTTGTACAGATTAAAGGAGCCGGACATGGATTAATGTATCAGTATCCAGAACAATTCAGCAACATAGTGAAAACCTTCCTAGAAAATACCAATACACAATAATTGGGTGTAAGATATATCTGAAGTTTAATGCCACGCTGCCGGAAAAATAATTTGGACTATCCTATGGTGGAAGGCTATGAACTGCTTCATATGATGTCCAATTTCACCGTCACGCCTTAAGTGACGCCATATCGATTACAAAGCGATATTTTATATCACTTTTCAGCATGCGTTTGTATACGAACTGAGTTTCACCATGATGATAATAGATATGATAAAGAATATCCACTACGATATAGAGTCATGCCCTAGATGTCATAGAAAAGAAACTTGAAGACTAGAAACCATTAAAGCATTTAAGGAGCGAAAGTTTAATCACTATTCAGTCATACCTAATTATAAAGGAAGAATAAGAAGACAATCACGTAATTATTATATTATGATGTATTCTATACCACTATTTAATACTCAATTTTACTTAATAATTATAAATTTATTGCTCAGAATAAATGACGGCAGGTAGAGGATAATACATCTACTCAAAGATAATCTGTTAAAGTGATAAAAGTAGTGACAAATAATATAATATATTGAGCTTATTAGATTGAGCCGATAGTTGGCGATAGTCTATTGCCGATGCGATAAAAGTGACGATTAAAACATTGTATTATAGATGAAGATAATGCTTTGTGTATGATTAAATTGCAGTAAATAGAGAGCTGTTCTTATAGTCGTTCTTTTTTATCATAACTTACTAGATGTTATAAAAGGCTGTGATCTGTTATACTTTATCGCCCTTACACTAATGTATATCAACAAGCCCTGTAAAATATATCCTCCAATAATCAAAACGATGGTATTAAGTGGTTTTGAAAATGTCATCATCCTATGAATATGTTGTGGAGTAATACTATTACCAATAATGATTATAATCGCAAGGATAATACAGGCGTAAAGCGCTTTGCTATAACCTTTTGTAATAAGAGCGGCTAATGAAATATATAATATCTCTAGTAATATTGCTGCACCCACAAGTCTGGGATTGCCAAATGGAATTCCTATTAAACCTACTATGATTATTGAAATCACTACAATTAATACTGCGACATTTGATTTCATCATAATCAAATATCTTTTTTTAATGAATTTCTGCTATATATTTGTCTGTATAAGATTTTCAGCCTTCTTACAAAAATATGCCCTTTAATCATGTCTCGATGGAACATGGTACCTAAAGAAGTAACAGATAGTGAAGTCTATGAAAGGAGGATTTATTTGGTAGAATGTATGCGTGGTAACGATTTGGTCAAAAATATAGAACAGAAAAACTGTGATAACTATTGTCTTGCTGAAAAAATTAATGAACGAAAAATAAAATTTTTAAGGATATGTAACACCCAGAGCATTCGATGGCGTCAAGGAATTAATTAAATACTTGAAATGTACAAGGCTATAGTTAGCAGTTCTGCAAAAAAAGATGTCAAAGTTCTCCTCGATAGAACTTGAAAAAATAATTTTGATGTAATAATTACCACCGATGATATTGACAAAGGTAAACCTGATCATACTGCTTTCATTACTGCATTAAATAGAATG
>JAJNBK010000388.1 GCA_021155845.1 Nitrososphaeraceae archaeon | reverse complement strand
GATAATGAAGATGATAATAATATAGTTTTCAAAATGGCTTTAGAAGATGGTGGATTTGAAGTAGACGTATATAGTGATTCTCTTTTGGCATTATCTAATCTTAAAGATGATCTCTATGACCTTGTCATTCTTGATATCAATATTCCAAAGATGAATGGCTATGAATTATACAAAGAGATAAGAAAGATAGACAATAAAGTGAAGGTCTGCTTTCTGTCGGCATCGGAGATATATGACAAGAAGTTACAGAAGGTTTCACCGCCATCGGATGTAAAGTGCTTCATATCAAAACCAATACAAATGAACGATCTGGTAAGAATAGTAAAGGCAGAATTAAATAATTAAAATTTGATATATCAGGAAGAAATACGTTGTTGAATTTGTCAGCGGAAGACTTTCTCTTATCATTGTATTTTGATTTAGTTAAAATACTATTCAAATTAGGATCTTCTCTTTGATAATTCTACATAAATGGTCAATCTTCTCACCAATATTTTCTGCTGATGTTAAAAGAACTGACTGCTGACAATCTTGTCTCTTCTGGAACAAAAAAAGAATGTCTATTCTTGTTATCATGGGCTTCCTTTTTTTGCTCTTTCTTACCTTGTTGGATTAACTCTTAGCGTTTTCCTCAAAGATATCATTTAGTCCTTATCGATCAAAGTGATAACAAAAGACTGGCAGCACATCAGCAGCATGATCTAATGATGCTTCATAACATCTATTGCTTCTGAGATATTACAAGACACAATGATAATATAGAGATAATATCTTAAGGAAAAAATTGCTTACTAATATGCAGAGTAGAAGAAGAAAATATAAAATATCATATATAATCTATTGTATAAAAATTTGTGATAAAAAAATTGACTGCAATTATTACTGGTAGCGGCAGAGGTATAGGAAAGGAAACTGCAATTCTATTAACAAAAAGGGAAATAAATGTAGTTATATGTTCGAGAACGGAAAATGAAATCAATTCAGTAGTGCAGGAAATTAAAGAAATACATAATCGTCATCAAGGTGTTATAGGTATAAAATGTGATGTTAGTATATCTTCACAAGTTAATTCTCTTATCAAATCAACAATAGACAATTTTGGTGGTATTGATATACTGATTAATAATGCTGGCATAGTATTTATGAAGAAATTAATTTCTACCTCAGAAGAAGAATGGGATCGAATAATAAATATTAATTTGAAAGGTGCTTTTCTCTTTACAAAGGCTGTTCTTCCTTATATGATCAGCAAGAAGTCTGGAGTCATTATCAATGTAAGTTCCGGTGCAGGAAAGGCAGGATTTGGGAACCTATCGGCCTACTGTGCCAGCAAATTTGGTATGATGGGTATGTCCTGGAGAAGTAGATACAAAGATGCAAGAAGATGTTGATTCTAGATATTATAAGCTAAATAAAAATAAAATGCTTAAACCTCAAATAGTTGCAGAGAAGATTCTTCAGATGATATTACATGATGAGGTTTATGGAAATGGTGAATCAGTTGATATTTAAGATAATTAATAAGCACATATGTATATTGATCGCATCGTATAGTAGCCTTGCAAACTCAAGTATTCTTTATGAAGAGACATGTCTAATTATCTAATTTTTGATAGGTTCACAAATCAAATCTGAATTGGAGTAATTTATACTATATCTATCACGTATATTTTGTTCCAAAAATAAAATAATATGTTATATTTTCTAAGACAAAATTAGAAGCAAATGATAGAGATATAGTAAAGGAAAATAATTACAGGATCCAGATCCTGGACAAGGATGATTATTTTTTTAAGATAACTTAAAGTCTCATTATATTTTATGCTTCATTTGCTGTTATTTAGTGAACGTCAAGTTAGTCATGTTGGCAGTCAGAATAGTCGTCAAGTAGGTCAAAGCAAGAATAGGCTAATTGATGATGATGAATGTCTATATGATATATACTCTAAAAGTAAATTTCAATTAATAAATTTAGAATACCATTAGTCTAACTGAGTTTCGAATTGCTTTTGATCTAGAATTAACCTTATTCTAAGCAAAAAGGAAATATCACAAATTCATACAAAAATATTCAGATATACCGAGCATTAATTCACAAAGAAACAGTGGATAAAATACTAGAACAACGCCTTGACAATGAATAAAGTGTAAAGACAAATTCGTACAATTTTTATGTATTACAAAAGATAGAGTCAAATAGATGATTTAAGCCTTTATTGGAGCACTTTATCAAATTAATTCGGTAAATCATATTAATGACAAAGTATAAATCTTTGTTTTACTATATATACGATAACCGACTAGTAAAAATAGAGAAGATGTTGGCATCATACACGGATGCAGGTAAGGGCTTGCAGATCTTGTTGTATGACGTTTCCGTTCTTGACTAGTAGGTCTAGCTGCCGGCCGAAAGGAATAGCAGCGAGTGCCAGTCTGGGACGGAAAGGGCATAAACTACAGAATTCGTCGGAACCTACTGAAGAATTCTTGTTGAGATGCCTCACGTCTTCAATATCTAGTCGGCATAATCATTTTAAGATAACAATTTGTAGATCACGACCTTTAAATTGAATTTATGTATACGTCATTAACTATAATAACTTTGAACAAGGATTGGTTATACTCAGTGTTTCTTGTATAGATGTGTGTGTTTTTTTCGCTTTCTTTCCACTCTAAGTTAGATAATACGTATAAACTGCTTTTCGTAAATTATATGAAATCTTTTGAGTTGAAAAGAAAAAATGCTTACACAGTTTTTCTAGATAGAATTCAAATTGCTATAACAATTTCCTCATCTTTTTATAAAGGATATGTATGGTTTTAGCATTCCATATCTCCATCGGGCCTGATAGAAATCTTGATTATAGAGTGAATGTCTTCAATGGCATTCTCAAAATGACTTTGCAAGCTATTATTTTTTTGAAGTGATTCTATATATCCATCAGCCTTATAAACTGAATTGATGATATCGTTAGCCAGACCTAAGATACTTATTTCAAAGACTTCATCGA
>JAJNBK010000387.1 GCA_021155845.1 Nitrososphaeraceae archaeon | reverse complement strand
AGTAGGATTAGGTATTTTGTTTGCAGTATTAGCTCAGTCAATTCCAAAGGGATGGGGGGAAACTATTGTTAGTAGGGGGATAAGATACATTTTTGGAAAAGAGGATTAATAATAATATTGATTGATTTATTTATTTCATATATTACTACCTACACTGCTACATAAATTATTCAAATGGCCTAATCTGTCTACTAGAGACCATATATAAACAGCAAGGAGAAAATATTAAAATATTATCTCTAACAGCCTTCTATTGTTACTATTACTGCCCACGGCATAGTCTAATAATAACGACGACGACCAGCAGAGCTATTCGTTACCTTTGATATGCATCTTTTTTGATTTCTTGTCACTATTTGCAAATAGGATCTCACAATCGCAACGGTAGACATATAGTTATTATAGGACATACTAGTTTATAAGATCTTCATAGAAAATGTGTATCTTCTGCTCATTTTAATATAATTCTAGGATATTATAATGATTATATAAAATATTTCTTTTTTATGATAATTTCTCTAGAAATAACAATTTATATTATA
Source organism: Nitrososphaeraceae archaeon (assembly GCA_021155845.1). The sequence continues at coordinate 2,243 of JAJNBK010000387.1, read as the reverse complement.
ACACAGAATTGCATAAAACAAATTATATTTTCACTATTTTTGCAACGAACCTACTGAAGTACAATTTCGACTGGTGAGAATCCTAACAACTAGGAGGAGTATACTGATAAGAAAAATCATTTTCTAACGTATTTATCGAGGTTTCTTTTCATATATAGTAGGAATTAAATTTTTTAATAGTTAACTGCAGAGTTTATAAGAAGTGGCCTATATTTTTAATATATAAAAATTTCATTATATCTGCTAGAGCAAATCGATAAAAATAAATTTATCAATTACAAGTAAAAAATGATTAATCTTTTGCATCTATCTGTTGAAGGATATAACAGTAGGAAATTTTTAGTCGTCATTTCAATTGTAGTTTCTTTGTTAATGATAGATATATCGCTTAGCAACATTTCTGATATAGTAAGCGTATCTAACAGTTGGGGTTTTGCCGCGTTTATTGCTATAGCAATTGTATATGCAGTAGCACAGTATCTGATTTTAGAGTTCGTAAAGCAGAAAAGTAAGAGGATAAGAATGAAGTCACCACATTTTAATAAACTAAGTACAATAATGACAATAATACAGAGTTCTTTTCTTGGTACAGGTCAAATAAAAATTTTATACTCTTGTTATATGGTGTAGCATCTATAATTACTAGTATCAGTATTGTATCTTCGCTTGTATTTTTCACCATTATATTACTAGATATGCCAACTAAGATAACAAGTCCATCGTCGTCAGAACTTACATCAGAACAAGAAGAAGTTGGTGGCCATTCAGAACAAGAAGAAGTTGGTGGCCATTCAGAACAAGAAGAAGTTGGCCATGGACCAGATATCAGAAAATTTGATCAATCTACAATATTAGGTAAAGTCCAGACTGTCTTTGTTACATCTCATATTGCGAGCTTTTTGTTATTGTGGGGTAGCTCAGCCATGCTTTTACATACTTATTCTAAAAAGTTAGGTAAAGTCAAATTCTGGACTATCATCACTATTCCTATAGCATCTTTTCTAAGTATTTTTGTTATTGTAACTCCGTTTGTGCTGAGTATATCACACGATAGTCGTGATACGGACACGATTTTCATAATAATAGTAGACGCTTTAGGCTATACGCTACCTGCATTAGTCAGCAGCATTTTATTTGGTCTCCCCTTTTGGATGATAGCAAGGAGTCTAAGCTATAGTAGCACTTTGAAAGTTTATATGATTATTGCCGGATCTGGATTTGCTCTTTTTGAACTTGCAACTACCGGTAGTGTAATGCTAGCCTCATATCCACCCTTTGGACTTGTCAGCGTATTATTTGTAGGAGTATCATCCTATCCGATGCTAATGGGCATTTATTCAGCAGCAATTTCTATGTCTGAAGACGTAAAGTTACGTCAGTCAATTAGAAAATCTGCCATCGATGAATCAAAATTTCTAGTTAGCGTCGGATCAGCTCAGATAGAGCAGAAAATAGAGAAAAAGGTGATAGAGATGGCAAAAGACAATGCAGCTAGTATGACAGAGCAGACTGGAGTCCAATTATCCCTTACAGAACATGACATGAAACAATATCTGTCTACGGTTTTAAAAGAAATTAAAGTATTACAAAACGTTGATGAAATCTTAAAGAAAGGAAAAGACATTTTGGAGAACTCTACAAAGTTTATAGCTTGTTCAAAATTTGATGGGATGCGATTAGTCTATAACAACTACTTTGACACGTATGAAAAAGTTATGAGGAACAAATATAGAAAAGGAGAACACGAGGGCATAAGATGGGTTACTTCTATTACAGAGAAAGATAGTGCAGACCTAGTTAGAACATTTCTCAATATAGGTGTGCAGATAAGACATGTCAAAAATATGCCACCAATTGATTTTGCTGTTTCAGATAAAGAAATGATGGCTACAATAGAGAAGATGGAAGGCGGCCAAATGGCTCAGAGTCTATTAGTTAGTAATGAACCAGCCTACATTGATCACTTTGCTTTTATTTTTGAAGAGTTATGGAAGAATGGGATTGATGCTTCAGATAGAATAAGAGATATTGAAGAAGGAATTGACCAAGCTGATATAGAGATTATTTCAAATCCAAAAGAAGGAATAAAACGTGCTTGGAGTATTATAAAATCAGCAAAAGAAGAAGTATTGATAATGTATTCGTCAGCGAATGCTGTCCGTCGCCAAAAAGAGATGGGTGGGCTGCAATTACTAAAAGAAGCATCAGAGGAGCATAACGCAAAGGTACGAGTACTAATTCCT
>JAJNBK010000386.1 GCA_021155845.1 Nitrososphaeraceae archaeon | reverse complement strand
AAAAAAAGATTAAGGATAAAAAATTAATTAATGATAGTGTTCTTACGCTTTAGTTTGGCTTTTATTAATTTCTGTTTCGATGGCTAATCTAAGTTGGTCATCGTCTTTGTCGGTATAATCAATTCCTAGAGTTTCAGCAATAGATTCCAGCTTTTCTCTATTTGCAGCTGCATTTGTTGTCGTTGTTGATGATGATGTTCCTGCATTTTTAATTTCACGAAGTTCTCTTTTTGCTTCAATTCTAGCCTTTTCAAATTCCGTAGTAGCTTTACCAAAACCTCTAGCAAGATCTGGAATTTTCTTTGCACCAAAAAAGATAACTACCACTATCACAACAATAAATATCCACTCAAATCCTGAAGGTATCATCTGCATCATCATATTCAGAGGTAAGCTTTCCATTTCAACATTCATATCAATAGCAACGATTTAAGGGTTTTCCTTTAATACACTTTACGAAATCTCAAGGGTTTTCTTCTCTCTTCTTCTAATTGCCAGCATACCTATAAGATATATTGTAATCATAGGCAATGCCATAAACCACATAGTAATTCCACTACCATCTGGAGTTATCAATGCACCAAAAATAACCAAAATTATAGCGGCGTACCTAAAGTTATTTTTCCAAAAGTTCGAATCAACTATGCCAGTAAGAGAAATTGCATACATTACGACAGGAAGCTCAAAGGCAATTCCAAATCCCAAAAAGAATTGCAATACAAAAGAGATAAATTCATTGATATTGAGAAACGTCTCAACGCCCATTGCTTGACCGTAATTGTATAGAAAATTAAGCGTATATGGAATTACTATAACATACGAGAATGCCATACCTATGATAAACAGAGACACAGTAGGAAGAAACACATTGATTACTCCAATTTTCTTTGTATGTTTACCAATTGCTGGAGAGAGAAAGCCATATATTTCTTTGATAATTATTGGCATAGATCCAATAAGACCAAGTAAGAGTGAGACATATACATGAGCGAAGAATGCCTGTCCAGGAGCTGTTTGAATTAACTTTACCTCTGATGGAAGAAGAGTGCTTTCCATATATTTGGTAACCTGAAGAGCAATATTCTTAAATGGATCAGGATAAGGATAATATAATTTTAGATTATTTGCGTTGTTGTTATCACCATCTAAATCAATAATAATCGGTTTTATCCCAAAACTCATACAAAATATAGTAATAATTACCATAGAAATTACAATACGGAGTATTCTTGAGCGTAGCTCATTGATATGTTCAAATATAGACATCCCAGAAGATGACATGGCTTCGTTTAACAAACAAACAATATATCTTGGAAATATAATAGTGTGTCGGCTGATATCTCATTGACTATCTTTGATAATTATGTTATAATATAACGCTAGTTCTGCGGCGTCTTATCTTCAAATACTCTATCTTCCAAAAAACCTATTTTCTCGATAGAAACCCTTTCAATTTTTAATCATCTTCTTCTTTTCTTCAATCCTCACCTTCACACACGCACACACATATGAGACGTCCATATATTTTATTTTTTGATGTTATTGATAATTATTATTGTTTTGTACTGACAGTACCTCCTCATTATAAACAACACAACAAGTAAAATTAACAAGTTATGCTGTTTCTATATTATATGATTTCTACATTAAATGAGAATTTTTTTGGATAATAAGATAAAATTATCTGCGTTTAAAAATCAAAATTGTTAAGACATTCTTAAATATAGACTATTGCTTTGGATATTATGGTGATCTTAAAGATTTGAAGAGGAAGACAATGATCATCATCACCTTTCTCCTTTCTTACTAATCAGACTTTAATTAAATATACACTTGTACCATCAATACCTCTAATAATAATAGCAATTCTATCTACCAATCCTAATACTTGGATTGCATCTGACGTTGATCATTTTTACTTTGAGATAATTGCTGTAATATTTGCTGCAATAGTAGCATTTTACTGCATAACACGCGCTTATACATTAAATGATAAATATGCTCTTTTTATAGGTATAGGGTTTCTTACGAGTGCTTTAATTGATTTGATGCATGCTATAATCTCATACCAGGCAATGGATGATCCTTTTTTTCTCAGATACTTTATACCACAGACTTGGTTTGCAGGAAGGACATTTATTAGCGCTATGATGGTGATAGCAATCACCAAGTTTGCCATTGTACCAAAAAAATCTGAACAGCTGTCACACAGAACATTCATAACTTATTTATCTCTAATTGTGACTTTAGCAGTAGGTGTCTCTATTGTCTCATTCCTTACAATTTTTCCAGGGATAGTAATTGATTTTCCTATACATAGACCATACGAAATTCCTTCACTGATACTATTTTCAATCGCTTTGATATATTTTTACAAAAATCAGCTTTATCGTAGAAATGATGTGTTCTATAAAGGAATACTAGGTTCGCTAATAATTGATATTTTCGCCCAAATTGTAATGTCTTTTTCTCTTACATTTTTTGAGTCGGGACATAATGTAGCCCATATATTCAAGGATACAAGTTATTTTGTCATAATTATTGCTCTTGCATTATCAAGCATACAGTACAATAAGAGATTGAGAGAAAGAGAACAAGAAATTCGTGTTCAATATGAAAAACTAAAAGAAGCAGACAAGGCACAGAAGGAGTTTATCAACGTCGCAGCTCATGAATTACGAACTCCTATACAGCCGGTGCTTGGCTTATCAGATATTCTTCGCTCTAAAATAAAGGATAGCAAACAACGTGAATTATTAGAAGTTATAACTAGAAATGCAAAACGATTGCAGAGGCTTTCTGAGGACATATTGGATGTAACAAGAATCGAAAGTCAGACACTAGTACTTAACAAAGAACAATTCAATGTAAATGAGATAATATCAAATTCCATACAAGACCATAAAAATGAAATTGAAAAAATTAATGGCAACTTGAAACTATTATACAAAACTAATGATGAGAATATTTTTGTAAAAGCAGACAGACTCAGACTGAGTCAAGTTATTTCTAATTTGGTAAGAAATGCCATTAAATTCACTAAAGAAGGTGACATATTGATCGCTGTAAGAAAAGATGATAGCCGAGTCAT
>JAJNBK010000385.1 GCA_021155845.1 Nitrososphaeraceae archaeon | reverse complement strand
TTTATTTACTCCAAAGTCTAGGATTATTGGCAATTCTATCTAATCCTTCTTTTTCTGATGCAATAAGTTGAACTGTAATATCATCAAAATACCTATCAAGAACACTTTCTCTTTCCATGGCTAGTGGAGGAGTACAATAATCTTCTTCTATCCATAAAGCGTAGCCATCTTTGGGATCAATTTTTGCATTATCTAAACCATATTGTAGTGTTTTTCCAAATGGTCTAAGTCTTGATATTTCACCAGAATTCAATTCTTTCCTAAGACCTGACAGGTCATTTTTTGGTCTCGCTCTGACTATATATAATGCCATTATTGTTTTATCTACAGGATAATAAGAAATATCTTTTATAAATATCTCTAAAAGTGAACTACAAAATTGTGTCAAAAACAATTCACACACCTCTTAACCCGATTTGATAATACTGCTTTGGTTTTGTTATGGAGATAACCGATAAAATTTCCATATAAAGTGTTCTATAGATAATGTGTCTATTTTTGAGAATCCTGCTTCATTTGCATATCTTTTAAAAGTCGAAGGAGTCATAGCTGCTCCTGTAGCTTCAGAATTTGTATAAGCCATTGATTGTGGAAGACAAAGTAATACACTAAAATTATAATATAGCCTTCCTGCAAAATCATTTTTATCCTGCAATTTATCTTCCATTTTAACATCACCAACTAAAACAGTTCCATCTCTAGATACTATTTCTTTCATTTTTCGTAGAGCTTCAATAGGATACGCCAGATCGTGTATCGATTCAAAGGTTATAACCAAATCATATTTTTCCTTAGCAGCCATATTCTCAATTGGAGTAGAATATAGAGATATTCTTTCTTCTAGTCCTTCATCCTTTACATTTTTTGAAGCATTATCGATTGTAGAAGAATCTGCATCAATGGCATCTATCTTGATTAAAGGAAAGTTTTTAGCTAATGAGATACATGCCCAACCATCTCCACAACCTACTTCAAGAACCCGTCCTCCTTCCGATTTAAGTTTATTTTCTATATCCGGCATAGAAGAAATCCATTTTGCAATATCGTTGACAAACATAGGTCTATTACCTTCACCTTGTGCAAATAACAAATCTATTCCATAAGAAGAATAAGATATACCTTTGCCAGTCTTGAATACTTCAAGTAATTTATCCATTACTGATGAAAGACTTGGAATCCAATAAACAAAAGGAATAGTATATGCGCTATTATCACGATCACAAAATACTATTGCATGTTCTTCAGTTATGCTAAACTTATTTGTTGAAGGATCATATTGTATGTATCCATTAACTGTCATGCACTCTAACCATTCTTGTAAATAACGTTCAGAATAATTGGTTTTAGCAGCTAATTCACTAGAGGTCACTGGACCTCCCTCTTTCAATGAATTAAAACTTTCTGTTGATTCATAAAAAACAATTGTTGTATTGCAAATATAAAAATTCTTGATTTTTCAAAGTACATTGTGAAGCAAAGTATCATTCAAAAAATCATATTAATGACGAACTTTATTTGAACATCCATGAATAAAATTTATAAATACATGATTTCCGATCCCAGTTACATGTCATGCTTGAAGCCCTCTAAGCTTTGGATTTTAGTTATTGAACCCTTTTAGTTAATGTAAAATGACATAACAAGAATATGTACCTATAACAAAATTATTTTAAAAATATGAAAGAAAAATTTAGTATACTAATGATAAAATGACATAACAAGAATATGTACCTATAACAAAATTATTTTAAAAATATGAAAGAAAAATTTAGTATACTAATGATGCTTACACAAGATATTCAAACGTATATGTTCGACTAATTTGTAAATTGAAAATCTTATATAGAAGCCGTTAATACTACAGCGTATGTCAAATTCTGCTGCCATCCAAAAGGCATCGTGGAAGCTTGAAGGAGACTATTTTGAAGGATGTAACTGTAATATAACATGTCCATGCATATTCTTATCAGACCCTGATGAAGGCAATTGTTATGTTACATGTGCCTGGCACATTCAAAAAGGAAACTATGAGAATTTAACTCTAGATAACCTTAATGTTGTAGCAATGTTTCATACTCCTGGTAACATGGTAACAGGACCAAAATGGAAGGCAGCACTGTACATTGACGATAGAGCATCAGTAGAACAGACAGATGCACTTAAAAGGATCTAATCTGGTCAAGCAGGTGGATTTTTTGCTGCAGTTGCCAATTTCATTGGAGAAATACTGGGTATAAAATCAGTTACAATAGAATTTGGTGTAGATGGAAAGCGTAGATGGCTTTATATAAAAAATTCAGTCGAACTGGAGATAGAAGGAATTAATGGAATAGATCCCAATAAAGAGTCATGCATAGTTAATCCAGCATTTACTGCTGTTCCTGGATCAGATTTAGTAGTTGCGCATTCAAGTAAATACAGTTACAATGATCACGGACTTCAATGGAATAACTCTGGTAAGAATGGCTTCTACTGTAGATTTAGCTATTCTCCATAATTATATATTCACAATAATATACTGGTGTGTGATTGTTATTTACTTTTAGGAGACATCTACTACTTCAAGACAGAATCACATGTTTTGCATGAACAAGGCTACTAAATTTATTAGCAAAAGGAAATGGTAACATAATATGAAAAAATCGACCTTCATAATTATTATTTTTCTTATATCGATCTCAGCAATTAGTTGGCTTGTATCGATAAGGCAGTACGATACAATGATGTCGTCCATGATGATGTTTTATAACAGTCCAGTAGCATTATCATTATATGTAATGATATGGACAGCGGGAATGGCTGCCATGATGTTTCCAGCTATTATACCTATGATTCTTTTTTACAATAGACTCATTGATAATAATAGTAACAATAGCAATATCAATAGCAATAGCAATACTGGTACTAATCATAATAGTCAGACGTTGCATCAAAGGAACCGTGATATTCCTAATGATAGCAGTAATAATGACAATTGGAATATAATAAAAGAAAATGAAAACAAAACAAACAAGAGTATGATTCACAGTTTGAGGTATATATTACAATCTAAGTCATATCAGATTTCTCTCTTTCTATCGTCATATCTTGCTATCTGGGCTTTGACAGGGATATCTCTGTTTATGGGATGGTCAGTTGTGTTGGATGCATTATTGTTACAACCAGGAATGAATAATAGTCAACAGATGGAACCTGAAGAGCGACAGATATCGATCAATACTATACATGGAATAGTACTGATTATATCTGGAATATATCAATTCAGCTCACTAAAAATTAGATGTCTTGGATATTGTGAATCTCCTCTTAGCTTTTTTATGAGAAGATGGCGAAAGGGTAAACTTGGAGCAGTCATGATGGGAGCTTATCATGGTATTTATTG
>JAJNBK010000025.1 GCA_021155845.1 Nitrososphaeraceae archaeon | reverse complement strand
TCTGATGCAATTGCATTACCTTTCCTAATGAATTTTAGCAAAGACATAATTGTTTGACTTGTCACATAACTTTCATCATCCATATGGAATATCCAGTAATTGGAGATATTTTTACCAGTTTTACGACGATGTTCCACAGCATATTGTAGGGCTCGTCCTTTTTTGATTGCAGACGATGTAAATTTTTTATCGACTATAATTACTTCACAATTGACACCGTATAATGTGGCTTTATCCTTTGGATCATCCGTAATGATAGAGATTTGATAGTTCCTATAGTTAATTTTTAAAGAAGAATCTATGATCGAGTCAATTCCCCTTTTTACAACAGGTGTCATCGTCGCAGAACGAGTGGTTATCTGAAAAATTATCATTGGATCGTTATAAATCCGTCGAAGATCCTGTTCAACAAAAGTGTTTCTATTCTTTAGGAATCTTCCTAGCGTCAGAAAGGCGACAGGTATAGTCGAGAACCAGAAAGACGCCAGTATGATCATCACAACATTCTCTAACAACAACACCTTACTGGCGAATCTCTTGTTTTATAAAAGATTCCTTTTTAAAGCCCGTCTTAAACTCAATAGTGCATTTACTCCCCCCATAAAAGAAAGTATGTAGAAAGAAACAGTGCTGAATATGAATATATGATTGGCTCTCCTTGTCGGAAAATACTATAAATCATGGCGTGAAATTAGACAAAAGGTGAAAGTTCTTCAGATATGCAGAATAAAATTCAATATACCGTAAAGAATAACATCTAAGAGGAGTAAATATTATCTATTATCTTATAGTAACGTCTGCTAACTCTTCTATTTGTTTATTGAAGAAAAGAAAGAGGCCTATTATTCTTAAACAGATTATATATCTTATCTTACTCTGCTGAGGGAGACGTACAGAGTTTATTGCTCAAGGCAAAAGCTGTAAAATTCCATATTTGCTCTCTTGTCTTTTCGTTTAATGTATCTGAGTCCCTGTGTTACAAGCTCAATATCTCTTGTTCGTATTTTGTCTTGCCCAACTAACATCATTGATGACAATAATATCAGCTACAATAATAAAATCTCTATTTCATAAGGCTAGATTTCAACAATATATATTACCTCTATGTACTAGATTCCTAACGATATATTTGGCTCCGTAAAAAATTATTATTTCATTCTCTTTTCTATTATTTTTCAGGTTATTTTCATCATTGATGCAAACTGTCACAGCAATTTATCGTCTTTATTAGTATTTTCTAGAATTTATTATGAGTTCAGTAGCAGTAGGAACAGTAAAGCGTGAATCAATTTTGACACGATTATGGCTCACTAATTTTAATGAATGAATTACTGATATTCAAGTATAAGTTAGATCCTATTTTGGATTAGGTTTGATATCTAGATTACATAAAGGTTTGAAAAAATATTTGCTAATTTATGCATTACAGCGTATTATTTATCTATTTTTTAATTGTGATTCTTTTATTTCTTGTTGCCATGTATGAATAAGAGTAACTTCAACTGTTTTGGTCGAGTTATTATTATTAATAGAGGAAGATCTATTGCTTAAAATTAAAGCATATGCATCACTTACTGGTGGTTTAAAAATATCATTAATTCTATGTCCATTATTGCTATAGTGCAACTTTATGTTGTGAGTATTATCATTACTACTTTTCCATGCAGGGATGTCTTTTCTACTAATTATTAAAACTTCTATTTTATCATCATCACTGCCAGGACTCTTTACTTCTATATCAAAAGACAACCTATAATCAAACATAAGTATCAGATTTACACCAAAATACAATATCTCATATCCGTGCGAATTCTCAGCAGGTATATTAAATTCATTGATATTTCTCATTACATGGGGAAGAACTTTTACCATAGATGAATATTAGTCCTTATGCTATAGAATATTTTTGCATATTCAATACAAGCCAGTACTGAAAGTTTCGATAAATTAAGGACAGGCAGAAGATAATAATGTGTGTATTCACACTGTACGGTAAGACAGTTTGGTCAGGTTTGGTGGTATCCGTTGTGTCAGCACTACTAAATTAGAATCCTGTTACAGTTTAATCAGAACGGTCCATATTTAATTTTTATTTTTAAGATAAGGCAACAAGAGGCGAGTCACATTCTAATCCTTCCCAGTCATTTTCTTTATTAGGGAATTATTATGGAGTTCCAGCTAGAATTACTGAAGTTCCATTAGTCAAGGTATCAAATGCAGGCGAAAACCTCTTTCCAATTTCGTACAACTCATTTATTTGTTCTTTTGAGGCATTATTGCTTTTAATATTCATATTTACTCTAAATTGCTGAGCACCTGGTCTTATATCATTAGATATACCAGTAAAACCACGCAAGTCGACATCACCTTCTACATCAATGTCAATCCTATCAATATGTATACCTCTGAATGTAGCATGAGCTACAATAGTTTGTGTCAAACACGCTGCTAAGCTACCCATACAATACTCACATACGGTAGGGCCTCTTCCCTCGCCTGAAAGCTGATTTGGAAAATCATATTGTGCCTTATATTCAGCATTTCTTTCTATATTTTGACCACCAATACGAAATCCATTGGAGGTAGACGTAACACTAAAACCACCATTCCATTCTGATTTTACAGAAAATGTTGCTTTTGCCATCTCAGGATGGTTTCTCATAGATTCAAATACTGTGTTCAGTATTTGCGTATTCACTTCATTGGGTCCATTGTTTTCCTTACTAGTATTCATTTAATGAACGTATTAGAGATGTCCGCAAATAATAAATTTTTGTAGTAAGGAAGAGAGAATAAACAGCAAGAACAGTCCTTCTCCTCATCCTGTATATGTGCTTATGTATTAAAGGTTCTTTGTATTTGCAATAGTGTCCAGAGGGAAGGAAAAAAGAAATATGAAAACACGAATTATCATACAAGTTTTTGTAGTCGATATAACTTATTTTTCTAAACATGAGCAATATTCAAGATGGAAAGATCAAGGCTGCAAGTACATATAATTCAGCTTCAGATCATTTCAATGACTATCCGCTTTCGTTTTGGGATTTTCATGGTAGAAAAACTATAGAACATCTCAGCCTTAACAAAGGAGATATTGTTTTGGATGTTGGATGCGGTGCAGGTGCCTCTGCTATCCCTGCAGCTGAGATAGTAGGAGAAGATGGTAAAGTAATAGGAATAGACCTTGCTGAAAAACTTCTGCAATATGGACAGAAAAAAGCCGCAAAAAAGAATCTCAAAAATATTGAATTTAGAGTGGGTGATATGGAGAAACTTGAAGACTATTTTCCTGACAATAATAAGTTTAACGCAGTAGTCTGCGTATTTGCCATCTTCTTTGTAAATGATATGGAGTCACAAATTAGAAAGCTGTGGAAGTTCGTAAGACCAGAAGGAGGAAAACTTGCAATTACTACATGGGGTCCAAGATTTTTCGAACCGGCCTATTCACATTGGAATAACATATTGAGGTCAGAACGTCCAGATTTGTACTCTGCATTTAATCCTTGGGATAGAATCACAGATGGCAAATCAGTACAAAGGTTGATGCAAAATGGAGGGACAACAAATGTAGATATCATAGAAGAACATACTGTGCAGCCCCTAAATACACCTGATGACTGGTGGATAATTGCGTTGGGCACTGGTCTCAGATGGACTATAGATCAATTGGGTCCAAGCACATTTCAGAAAATCAAACAAGATAACATACAATGGGTAAAAGAGAATAACATAAAGGCAATTGAGACAAATGCAATTTATGCTATTGCAACTAAGGATTAATGTCTCTTTTTTACGCACATCAATGGTAACGCAAGTACATAGTTTTCGATTTCAAAGATTGTGTGCCTGAAAGTCAGCATTTAAGAAAGTACACTTGACAGTTACGGCAATCGATATCTCTAATTCTTCCCTTTTCCTTTGTTAAGTACACTTAACAGTCAAGAAGATTCTCAAACATAACTCATGAAATGGTACTACAAATGCAATCTAATTATAAAAAGAGTTGAAGGGATAATCTTAAACACTTCAGCCTTTATTATAACTTCTGAATTAGTGGAACGCTATATGTTCATTGTTAGCTTTCTCTTCTTACACAATAGGTCTTTTTGATTTAGATAAATGTTACTTCGCAATAATTCCGTTATTCTTATTTACATAACTTTCTATCCTACTCTTTTCTTCATAGAGTTTGCTAGATTTCAACAATAAACTCTATTTCAACTGCACTATCCAAAGGTAGGCTGCTTGCTCCTATCGCCGACCTTGAATGTCTACCTTTTTCACCAAATAGCTGCACAATGAAATCTGATGCGCCATTAATTATCTGGGGATGATTGCTAAAAGAAGCGTCACAATTAACAAAGCCTGAGACTTTGACAAATTTCCTTATTTTTTCAAGGCTGCCAAGAGTGGATTTAAGCTGTGCAAGAGCATTTATCGTACAAAGTCTTGCGGCCTCTTGGCCTTCTTCCAGTGACATGTCTTTACCTACTTTCCCTTTAAATTTGACCTGCATAGGAATTGAACCAGGTTCTACAGGGATTTGCCCAGAAACAAACACAAGGTTTCCTGTGATTGCGACTTGAACATAAGAACCTGCAGACTGCGGGGCATTAGGTAACTCTATACCTAAAGCGAGAATTTTCTCTTCTATCATTTGACAATTACTAATAATATTAATAGGTAAATATTATTTTATAGTGTCTATTAAAACATTAAATGAGTATAATAAGTGAATATAAGTACTTGAGGTTTACGAAGGCTTATGCGGTTTAATTTTGATTTATTACACTATTCTTTGTGTTATAATTTATCGTTGAAAATCCATGATTCCATGATGAGTATTCATCTGCTTAGCACATATAGTAAATCCAACATGCGCACAATCATCCGAGCGGCAATTTCTACAAATAGGGATTCCATTTGATATATCTACGACAATATCTATTCCAATACCAGCAGTATTATCTTGTAAAACAGCATGACTACTTGTTACAAATTGCTTCAGAACAAGTCTGTTATCCCATCTCTGACTATCATCTTTTGAATATAACCATTGTCCAAATGTATGCAAACCTTCATCAAGAGTGTTTGCTCTTATCTGAATTTTCTTGTCGTTATTGTTTTCTTTATTATTATTATTCTCAAACATTATTATCTGGCCTTCATATTTAATTGTGAGCTGAATTCCTTGGAGAAAACATCCTCACTCATAGATACTAGAAGCACGAGCAAAGGAGAAATAAATAATTTGTTCTTCCTTTTCATCTGAAAACACTCTTCTGCGAAGAGATACAAATCAATAAATACTGATCCCCCAGTGGGGCATATTAAACTTTTTGCAGGTTATCTCAGGTTCAAAGTTAAAGCATATGCATTGTATTTATCATCTACATTTACATTCGCGTTTGCAATAATGGCAACAAACTATTGATATGATAACTACTACTACCATGGCGGTCTAGCTTGATTGAGGATAGCGGATTATAGTTTTCTGCGCGTTTTATTATATGAATGTATATGCATCTATTATATTTTTATTCCTACTAATATAATCCTGACGGCTTATCTTTTACTACTATTTCAGGATAAATGGAAATTATATGCCATTATTTGTTTATCATGTATGTGTGATATAAATAAAAAAAGATGTGTTTAGTCGTGTACACTACGAAAAGACTTGCTTATTTCTAACATTACAAGTCATTTATCTAGATTGATGTTGTACGTGTAACAGAAAGAGATTTAAAAGCGCCGTCAATAAAACAGAGAAATGAAAAATATGTCTCTAAAAGGTGGTTTGTTGTTAATATCAGTTGGCTTCTTTGTCTTTAATATTATAATAGGTTCAGAATCTATATATGCTCAATTAGAAATTACAAACACCAATAGTACAAACACTGCTACTGCTTCCAACATGACTGGAAATTCTTTAGCAGTGAGGTTGCAAAATCCAATAACAGGATCATTTGGAGATGATCGCTTGACAGGTACAAGTAACATCGATATCATGATAGGTTTTCTAGGAGCAGATACAATACGAGGTCTAGTAGGTGACGACGCAATTCAAGGTAATGAAGAACCGGATAAACTTTATGGTGATACTGGCAGTGATTTACTTCAAGGTGGCATAGGTAGTGATCAATTGTATGGAGGAGAAGGAAATGAT
>JAJNBK010000384.1 GCA_021155845.1 Nitrososphaeraceae archaeon | reverse complement strand
AAGTATGAGATAGAAATACTTACATTTCTTGTCACACTCATGATCGCAAAATCTATAGGCATTGAATCCATACTCAAGAAGTATTCATTGTTTGAAGCAATGAGAACCGAGAAGTATTTGACTGAGGATTTAAGGAAAGAAAGAAACAATGAAAGAAAACGTCTGCTGTTATTCAAAATTTTTGAAGACTTATTTAATATTAATGTTGATCTAGACTCTAAAGATACCAATCTATTCAAAGTTAGAGTAACTGATTATCTTACACGAGCCTTAAATTTTCATGAAGAAGAATGGAATTTTCATGAAGAAGAATGGAAATTGATTAACAGATTAGTCCATAACGGATACGTCTATCTTGATGCCGATGAAACTGTAAGACTCATTAGAAGCGAGCTGACTTCACTAATTTATTCTCGGATCAAGACAATGACTTTATCAAACTTACCACATTCTATCAAAGCAAAGGTAGATGATTTGAGAATAAAGCTTCAGCCGCAGATTATCCACCATGCATAAAAAACTCATTAGAGGTAATGAACAGAGGGGAAAATCTTCCACATTCTGCAAGACTGATGCTTGCGACATATATGCTGGCAATCGGAAAAAGTGTAGATGATATTGTAATACTTTTTCATAATGCACCTGATTATAATGAGAATATTACAAAGTATCAAGTAGAGCATCTGGCTGGCAACCGTGGTAGTCATACAAAATATTCTGTCCCTTCTTGCGAAAAACTTCGAAATGAAAATCTTTGTTTTGCAACTGAAGAATGTAACGGAATAACGAATCCGATTCAATTTAGATCGAAACTTCAAAAAAAGACATGATTACCAGTAAAGATAAGGATAAGAGTATGGCCCTTGTTAAGAGCGCGTTTAGAGAATATTATTTTAAACATAGTAAAAATATTGGTATCCCACCACGTATAGGAGAGCGCGAATTTGGATATAAGCAATTTAATTCAGGGATCGTGCGACATCTTTCATTTAGAACTATTGGCGAACTTTTGGCCATTTTGATCAAGGAGGCTCCATCAGATATCTACTGCTCAAATGCATTCTATAGATTTCCAACCTATCCTATGCAGGAAAAACAGTGGGGCGGAGCAGATTTAATTTTCGATATTGATGCAAAAGATTTGCATCTACCTTGCGAGCAGACACACTCCTACTTTCTCTGTTTAAATTGTGGAGGAGTATTAGAGAGAAATACAAATTCATGTTCTAAATGTGATTTCTCCAAGCTAGATCACATATCAGTTCCTTGTAGTAAATGTGTGTTGTCTCTAAAAAAAGAAGTAATATTATCTAATGGGTGTTAGTATGATGCCTGAAAGTATAGGAGTACGGAAAAGACCAGAAGGTGTTCTAATTAAATTTCCAAAGAGCGGCCTTTCTTATGGATGGCGTAAAAGAATAGCAAATAAACTAGGAATTGATCAGCTGTCAACTGTCAAATTGAATAATATAGTACAACAGAAAGGAGGTTATGAGGGGTTTAAAGTAGAACTGTCTAGATTGACTCGCGAGATCGGCGTACGTATCGATCCTCATGTAACAACTGATATTCATAGAGTATTTAGAATGCCAGGTACGTTGAATAGCAAAAGTGGACTTGCTAAGATAAGATGTGACGATCTTGAAATATTTGATCCCTTTATCAATGCATGTCTTTTAGGAGAAAACGAAGTTAACGTAGAGGCTAAAGCATATGTAAACTTAAAACTAAAAGGTCAGTCATTCAAAATAAAGAAACAAACCGAAAGATTACCATTATATGTAGCAGTTTATTTAATATGCAAAGGAATTGCAGAGTTGAGTTAAATCATATTAAGTCTGTCTTGAGTTGCCATGTTTTATGCTATTATGTGCTTTTTAATTATAACTAAGTATATATCAAAAAAAGATATATAAAAAATAAATTCCCAATAATTAGATTATACTTGATAGATGACAACAAAGTAAACTATGGCATAATGAAAGAGGTAAATGGAATAGTAGAAAACCATTATGTTTCTATAGAGGTAGATAGTAATAGTTGACAACACTTGTGGTGGACAATCTTTCACCATTTACAGATGATATACTTGATTGTATGATTAAATTAGATGAAAAATATATCTACAAAAAATATTCTGAAGTAGGTAATATTTATGATAATAATAATATTTTATATGATAAAGTTATCTTATCGGGAAGACGAAAGAATAGTAAGGAGATTAACATTGTAAATTCAAAAATAATAAGATATTGTTTTCAAACTGATAAGCCAATATTGGGAATTTGTTATGGTGCAGAAATAATTGCATTAACATTTGGAGGATCCATTTATAGAATGGATGATCATGTTCAGGGCACAATTACAGTAAATATTTTAAAACCAAATTCTTTGATACCTGATAGGACTTCAGTCAATGTTTATGAAAGTCATAGATATAGCGTAGCAAAATTACCCAAAGACTTTGTTTCACTTGGAAGTTCTAGTCTCTGTAAATACGAAATTTTCTCCCATCTAAAAAAAAGGATTTATGGTACGCAATTTCACCCTGAAAAAAGTGACAGAGATGGTTTTGCATTATTGTCAAAATTCCTGCAACTATGAAGTTAGTAAGAAGGATTTTATTTTCCTTCAAACTTTAAATAAATGAATCATCTTGCAATCACAGCCAGATAACTCCATTGCCTTGCCTTTGGTAAGAGAAGAGCAAGAAAATATTTGCTTTCCTTTAGTAATTAATGTTGTTTCACAGTACTGGGGTGAAGAGATACCATTAACAGAAGCAACAGAGATGGCAAAGAAATATCCTAGAATTAGAGGATCTATAATGATGGAAGGAATAGAGCTTGCAGAAAGACATGGTTTTAGGACATATATTTATAAAGGCTCATTGAAGGATATAAAAAAGAGAATATCCCAAGGAATTCCTCCAATAGTTATTCTACCAGGTATTCGTGAAACTGTGCAACATGCAACTATAGTATCTGGCTATAA
>JAJNBK010000024.1 GCA_021155845.1 Nitrososphaeraceae archaeon | reverse complement strand
GCGAGTCTGGATATATCTTAAAATAATAAAAGAGGCAATATTTCCTACAACTCAAGGAACTCTTGACCTAGTCATACTTCCTGCCTTTAACAGATACCTTTACGCAATTAATGAAAGACGCTATACAAAATCAATTTCTCCAATAATCGCCAAAGCCATAAAGTCAAATGCAGTTCAACAGGCTCTAGTCGTTTCATTGGATGGTTCCATAGTTGGTGATATTGAGACTTTACTAAAAATAATTTAACTTTAAATTATATCTCATATTTCAGAGAGGTGGATACCTCTTATTTGCTTATAATACGACATAAGATTTTAGTGAAGCCAAAGAAGCAGATTCGATTGTAGTCAGAACAGGTATGCCTAATTCTACTGCCTTTCTCCTTATTTGGTATTCATCATAGAGCATTCCTACATATTTTTCAATCGTAGAGGTAGAAGGAATGTTCACTATAAAGTTAATTTTTCGTTCAAATAAGAGATCCGAAATGTTTGGTTTTCGATCTGGCTCGCTTATCTTATAAACTTGTTGAACGTTCTTGAATTTGTTATTTTCAATAAACTCTGCTGTATGCTCAGTTGCCATAATATTATATCCCATAGCTGATATTAGCGATATTAATGGCAGCAATTTCTCCTTGTTTTTCTGTCCTCCAATTGTAATTAGAGCTGAGCCAGATAAAGGAAGTGAATAACCAGCGGCTAGATAGGCTTTCGATAAAGCATCGTAAAAGCTTTCTCCAAAGCATGCGACTTCTCCGGTTGATTGCATCTCTACACTTAATACAATATCCGCACCTTCAAGTTGCATAAAAGAAAATTGTGGGACTTTGATTCCAAAACCTTTAGCCATCAACCAAAGATCTTTGGCATTTATGGGAAGTCGATTCCCTGTCATTGCCCGGGCGGCCAGATCAATCAAATTTATTCCTACAAACTTTGAAACAAAGGGCATTGACCTAGAAGCTCTAACATTTGCTTCAATTACTGATACCTCGTCATCCTTTATTAGATATTGTATGTTAAATGGTCCCTTTATTCGTAAAGCCTTACCTATTCTTGTTGTATAATCTATAATCGTTTCAATAGTTTTCCTGTCAAGTCTCCAAGGAGGAATGCACATTATTGCATCACCTGAATGAATGCCAGCGTTATCGATATGTTCTATTAAAGAGCCTATTACTACTTCGTTTCCGTCAGCCACTGCGTCGACTTCGACTTCTGAGGCGTCCTGTAAGAATTTACTTATTACGATAGGGTGGTCGGGACTAACATTTGTTGCATCAGTTAAAAATTGCTCTAATTGTTCTTCGCCCCATACGACTTTCATCGCTGCACCACTTAAAACGTAAGAAGGTCTCACAAGGACAGGATATCCTACTTTATCAGCAAATTCTTTTACTTCTTCTACTTCTGTGAATTTTTTCCAAGCCGGCTGTCTGATATTGAGTGAATCTAAGAGTTTACCAAACTTTTCTCTGTCTTCTGCTCTATCAACATCCTCACTGCTTGTTCCAATAATGTTAACGCCATATTTAGCAAGGTATGGATTGAGGTTATTTGCTGTCTGACCTCCTACGCAAGTAACAATTCCGCTTGGATTCTCTTTTTCGTAGATATCCATTACTCGCTCAAACGTCAATTCTTCAAAATACAACCTGTCAGAGACGTCATAATCCGTAGAGACAGTTTCGGGATTACAATTTATTATAGAAACTTCTTTAATGCCATTCTTTTTCAATGCCCATACCATATTGACTGTTCCCCAGTCGAACTCTACACTGCTGCCAATCCTATATGGGCCAGCGCCGAGAACTATTGCACTTCTTTTACTGTTCTCAATTAGTATATCATCGACCTCCCCGCCATATGTCATATACAGATAATTTGTTTTGGCAGGCCATTCTGCAGATAATGTGTCGATTTGCTTTACCACTGGTTTTATTCCGAATTTCTGTCTTATCTCTCTGCATTTAGACTCATCTAGTCCTAAACATCTTCCAAGCTGCCTGTCGGAATAACCAATCTTCTTGGCTTTTTTAATTAAATCTAGATCAAGATTCGAATTTCGCAATTTTTCTTCCATATCTACAATGTTCTTAATTTTTATCAAAAACCATGGATCAATAGCGGATAGTTGGTTTATTCTATCAATTGTCATCCCGGCCCGAATAGCTCTAACAATGGTAAAGATTATTTCGTCATTTGGATGTAATAATGCCTGTTCTAATGCCTCACTGTTTTGAGTCAAATCAGCAACCGAATTATTGGCATTGGCTACTAATCCATCCATGCCAATGTCGCACATTCTGATTGCTTTCTGGATTACTTCTTCTAAATTCCGACCTATTGCCATTACCTCACCCACTGATTTCATTGCACTTCCGAGCTTACGTTTTACAAATTCAAATTTTCTAAAGTCCCATCTTGGCATCTTTAATACGATGTAGTCAAGTGAAGGTTCAAAACAAGCCGTAGTGGCTTTTGTGATTTTGTTAATAAGTTCTGGAAGAGCGTATCCAAGGCCAATTTTTGCTGCCATGTATGCCAGAGGATAGCCTGTTGCTTTACTTGCAAGAGCAGATGATCTAGACAATCTTGCGTTAATTTCTATGGCACAATATTCCTCTGATTCTGGATTTAGACCAAATTGGATATTGCATTCTCCAACGATAGCACAATAGGAGGTTGCACGAATTGCAGCGGATCGCAGCATCTGATACTCAAAATTATTAAGCGTTTGGGAAGGTGCGACAACTATATTGTCGCCTGTATGTACACGCATTGATAAAATATTTTCCATATTGCAAACTATAACACTACTACCCTTTGAATCTCGCATTACTTCATATTCGATTTGTTTCCAATGACCTACATATTTTTCAATTAGAACCTGATGGACTATACTAAGAGAAAGTCCTCGGTGGACTATTTCTTCCAACTCATATTCGTTGTATGCAACGCCACCTCCTCTTCCGCCGAGAGTATATGCAACTCGAATAATCACAGGATAGCCAATCTGCTGACCAATCTTTAACGCTTCATTTACCGTGTAAGCGGGTGCACTCTCAAGTACAGGGACATCACTTTTTAACATGGCATCTTTAAATAATTGCCTATTTTCGGTAATCTCTATTCCATTGATTTGCGTCCCTAAAACTCTTATTCCATATTTTTCTATTATTTTGTCTTTATAGAGTGCTACGCCACAGTTCAGGGCCGTTTGTCCGCCAAAAGCTAACATAATAGAATCAGGTCTTTCTGCCTCAATTACTTCCTCGACAAATTTAGGAGTAATCGGTAAAAGATAAACCTTATCAGCGAATCTTGTATCAGTCTGAATAGTAGCAATATTAGGATTTATAAGAACACTCTTGATTCCGTCTTCCTTAAGTGCCTTTAAGCATTGAGAACCGGAGTAGTCAAAATAGCGGTCATTATAATTGACTTTCGCCTGCTTCTCCGATCTTAATAGCTCCACTACCTAATACGACAACTTTCTTTATTGTTTCATCTTTTGGCAATTTTCCTCCTCTTCCTAGTCTTTATATTATGCTTAGTTAAAATTGTGGCTGTTTTTTTTACTTTATCAAATCCACTGAACTCATTTATTAATTCTTTGAATCTATTAAAAACAAACAGGCAGTCATTAGGACCTGGTGATGCTTCTGGATGAAACTGAACGGCTATGATTGGTTTTGACTCATGTTCTATACCTTCTATAGTATTATCGTCAATATTAGAAAACCATATTCTGAATCCTGTTCTATCAAGGTTTTTAGGCTCAATTCCATAGCCATGGTTCTGACTTGTTATATACGTTTGATTGTTTCTTAAATCTATGCAAGGTTTATTCTGTCCACGATGTCCGAATTTTAATTTATAAGTGTCAGCCCCTCCAGCTAAAGCGAGGATTTGATTTCCTAAACAGATGCCCAATGTGGGTATCGATTTCTCAATCAATTCAGTAGCTGTCTTGACTGTAGCTTTGCAGAGTTTGGGGTCTCCAGGACCATTGCTTATCACAACACCCTGTGGTTGATATGATTTTATTTTTTCGTATGGTGTATCCCATGGAAGGCGGATCACCCTGTAACCCATTCTAACAATATTACGTATTATGCTATATTTAGTACCGGTATCCAATAAGACTATACATTCATTATTATTATTAGTGCCATACTCACATGGTTGATTAACTGATACTTCTGGCATAAAGTTTTGGCCTTCATAATGCTCACTTTTTGCCAATTTTGATAATCTTTCATCGTCAATAGAGCCTTTAGAAACTGAAAGAGCTCCATTCATTACACCCTTAACCCTTAACTTTTTTGTAAGCTCCCGTGTGTCGATTCCAAAGATTCCAGGTATTCCTTCCTCATATAACCATTCATCAAGAGTCTTAATGCAACTCCAATGACTAGCAATACGAGATAGATCATGAATCAATAAACCTTTAATCTGAATTTTATCAGATTCAAAGTATTTTGGCAAGCCAAATTCATCTTTTATATCGTAACTAGGAACACCGTAATTTCCAATAAGTGGATAAGTCATACATAATATCTGACCTCTATAGGAAGGATCCGTGATTGCTTCCGTGTAACCTACCATGCCTGTATTAAACACTATTTCTCCAGCAATCTCGTCACAAGGATGGCCGAACCCTACGCCTGTAAATAGACTACCATCTTCCAGTATTAATTTTGCATTATATGCAGTATATTTCGATTCAAGAGTATGAATTTTAAACCCTTGAAATCTGCTTCAAATAGGGAATTTAAGTTTTTGCTCTGATATGATGGCTGTGTTAATTTAACTATAAACCTATAGCTGCGAATACATTCTCAAATTCTACTATGGTCATGTTTGAAAGTAAGAAGACATCCGCAGAGACTGTGATGTATTCATTATACTTATACTTTCTAGGATTGAGTTTCAGGAACATCTCTAAAGCAGTAGAACCATTCAAAGAAAAGAGGAGTCATGTGACTGTGTGCAATTGGGTATAGCGATTCCATCCTGACATTTATCACTGAAAAATATCACAATGATTACTATCTCCATTATCAAAAAGTAACTATGTTTCTATTTGGAATTCGATGAAATTCATTAACCAAAGAAGATATTTCAAAAAAAGTGAAGAGAAGAGTTTTTAGAATTTGTCATTAATATTTGTCATTAAAGACAAAGAAACACTGAATATAAAGAATGAAATGAACATATCTATGTACATGATTATTGATTTTGCAGTTCAACTGCTGCAATCAAAAGACTATGATCTTTAATATTCATCATATTCACTATATTCATCATACTATTACTCAGAAAGAAAAAAGATATTTTCTATAAGAGAAGTTTCTTTAAAAAATGGCTAATAGATATGAGAATAGAAAAGATATCAAAACATCTATACATATACACACACAGATGCCTTATGGTGATGCTATACATATATTATAGATACTAAATATGAAACATCATTTACATTCATCTTATCAAAGAGAAAAAGAACCATTATTGATAGAACATCTCTCCAATACATAAAGAGCGTAGAACCGAAAGTTATGAGTATTGTGATTATGGTTATTACTATCTATACAGAAAGGAAAAAGATGTATACTAGTAGAGAGAGCACACAAATGAATGAATGATACATATGGTAAGGCAGCTTATCGATTTTCAAGCAACATGGTGAAAAAGATCAACAAAAAGAAAAGTTATAAAAACTAGAACAATTTAGTGGATCACAGAAATGAACAAGTTCATGAACTAGTTCATGAACGCGTTCACACTTTTTTACCATCCTTTTTTGACAGGCTAATTCTAGACTAACCAATATAGGAAAACGTTACCAAATAACAGAACAACAATACATAAATTAGTTAGATTCAAAGTTACAGATCAAGAAAGTATAATAATGTTTAGAATATTAGGTGGGTTTATTTATTATCAGACTATAATGGTTCAGTGGGATGCAAGTTAAGTAGAAAGGAGGATGCATAGATAAGTAATTAAATATTTTACTAGAATAAGTTGATTATTTAAAGCGCTATTTCATTCTATCTACCATTGTTTTATAGAACAGAAAGCTTTTTGATGATAACTATTTCTTCTTATAAGAAATAGAGAGACAGAGTACGTAGAACAAGTAATTCATTGGTTCAATCTGTTTGTTGATTTTCATAATGAGATGACTTTTGAAAAAATGGTTAAATGAACAGAGATCTAGAAAGACACAAATGTTTATTCCTCATATCAATCAAATTTCCTCCTCGAATGTCTTAATTTAATGTTTATTATAACTGAAAAATTTCTAAAATTCTACTGTCTTGCGATACAGCTCAAATCTTTTTTGAATCTCTTCCTTAGTAATAGAGAGTAATCTCTTCTGAACTACTGCTTCCTTGAAAGTCCTGACTCTGAGACTATCTTGCTGAGCAAGATAACCAATAAATCCGCCGGCAAAAGCGTCTCCTGCTCCAGTCGGATCTACGATTTCTTCCATTGGGTAAGCCGCTGCAGGAAAAATGTTGTCGTCCATGAATAACAATGAGCCATGCTCTCCCTTTTTTATAACTGTAAACTGTGGTCCCCATGACATTATCATTTTGGCACATTTAATCAGGTTAGCCGTCTTACACAATAATCTTGCTTCTTCATCATTAATGACTACTCCGTTAACTTTGCTCATCATTTTGATTACATCATCCCGTTTATTTAAAATCCAATATTCTATCGTATCACAAACAGTCAGTTTGGGATGTGGAAAATATTCCAGTAATTTGATGTTTTGAATAGGATCGTTATTAGCAAGATAAATATATTGTGATTTGCGATATTCATCGGGTATGGTAGGTTCGAAATGTGCTATTACATTTAATTCTGTTTTATTAGTAGTACGATGAGAAAGGTCATAGTCAAACGTAGAATCGTAATGGAATGTCTTGTCTTGTAGGTTAGTGATAATTCCTTTTGTATCTAATCTGTTGTCTAGAATCTCTCTATAATGAGACGGAAAATCGAAACCTATAACTCCAACTATCGAAGTACGTGTATAGAAGCTAGATGAAAGAGATGCAAAGGTAGCAGCCCCTCCCATAATTTTTGTTTGAGTTTTAAAAGGCGTACGTGTGGTATCTAATGCAATGGTTCCAAAGACTGTTAACATATCTTAAAGTCAAGATTTTGTTACTCAGTAAATAAACCTTAATTCTCTTCATTATATCTATGATCAAAATATATATCAAAATAAGCGCGCAATTGAAGTAATGCGACTTATTGTAGCAATAACTGGCAGTTCGGGAGTTATTTATGGAATTAAGACACTTGAGGTACTTAGAGATCTTAAACTAGAATCTTACTTAATCATGAGTGAATGGGGAAAGAGAAATATTATGATAGAAACTGATAAAAGTATTGACTATGTAAAATCTCTTGCATCCAAGTTTTACAGCAACGACAATATGGCTGCTGCTATTTCAAGCGGATCGTTTAGAACAGACGGAATGGTGATCATTCCGTGTAGCATGAAAACATTATCAAGTATCGCAAATGGCTATGAAGACAGTCTTATATCAAGAGCTGCAGGAGTATGTATAAAAGAATCACGAAAATTAGTAATTGTACCAAGGGAAACACCTCTTTCTAGAATACATCTTGAAAATATGCTTAAGCTATCTCAAACAGGCGTGATCATATTACCTGCAATGCCTGGCTTTTACTACAAACCAAAGACTATGGATGATATGATAACTCATATTGTAGGAAAGATGCTAGATCAATTCGGTATTGAACATAATATTTTTAGAAGATGGACAGAACATTATTAGCGAGAGTCAGCCGTTTTATTCTTATTCATCTTATCAGCCATTTTCTTTGCTATTTTAAATGAAAATCCCATCCCCACAAAAAAGACAATAGAACTAATAACAATTTGGCTAGCAATATCTGTAGTATAACTTCTTACTAACAGCAGAGCTATAACACCTGGTATCGCCATTACCATTGCTACTATTGTACTTGCAGTATAGTAGGTTAACTTCGGGACGGAATACTTGTCTGAATTTTTACCAGTACCACCACTCAATATTTAGACATATCTCAATGAGACCATATAAATTATATTTGGTGCTTAATATGACCTGTATTTTAGGCCTTTTTATATCTAAAAAAGAAATTGCAAACTAGCGCATTATACACAGGTAAATTAAATAAAATCGAGTAACAAACGATAATGTATTGTGGTGGATATCGTCATTAAAATATATATTTTCCTGTAGGTAGAGGATATGACAAATCTACTGGTTAAGAAATTATTGATGAATACATAATTTTTACCTAAATTAGAAACTATGATTAGAACATTGTTGAATCGGATTTTAGTGAGAAGCATAAATTCTTCCAAGAACAATATGAAGCAATTGATGAAATTATAGACAAAGTAGCAGATGGCATTAAGGATTCTCCTTATTCTTATTGATAGAATAGGCTATGGTTTTTACTATGAACAGAGTCAAAAAGTCAACTCGGAACTAATTCGCTCTATTGGATGATCATATGAAAAAGATTATGTAGTTTAACCATAATCTTTACTTATTAATATCCTCTTCAGGCGCGGCTATTGTTTTATCTTTGATATCTCTAGGTGGAATCCATTAACAGCAAATTGAATCTAGATACTATAGCTTACGCATTGTATCATTTTCCCATAACTGCATCCTATCTAACTTAGATTTCCTTTTTGCCTCTTGCAACATATTGTAGACGTTAGCATGCGATCTTCCCTTCGACAGCATAGTTACTGCTTCAGTCGCAAGTTTGATTTCTTCGAAAGTTCCAATGATTGCGACAGTATGACCATAGACAGAGATATAAGTTTCGCTGAGATCTTCGATCGTTTTCCTAGATTTACCGGCTTCTCCAATGATCCTTCCTTTGATTCTACTTAATGAATTAGGGGATTTACCCGCATAATCTCTCAAATCGATTAACTGCAAAACTTCTTCTTCCCCTAGCAATCTATATGCGCGCTCAGGGGAGAAACCTTTGCCAATAGCAGAGACAATCTCTACCGCTTTAAACGGTTCCATTTCTTCAACGGGCTTTGAACCAGCAGAAATTATGGTATCTCCGTATTCACTGTCCACTTCAATTGTAACGCTACATTTTTCCTCAATTTGTCCTTTCACCTTGCCGTTTTTTCCAATAATGACGCCTATTCTATCCTTTGGAATTTTTATTACTTGTTGAAAGATCAATTATTTATCTCCCCTATGACTCTTTTTATTGCTAATTCGTTTGTTAGGATTTTAACGCCATGTTTTGCAAAAAAATTGTTTATATTAACTATATCGCGTGTCAAGAATTGTTTTGAATTAGGATGTTTGATATCTACCGATGATCCGAAGTCAAATAATATGATTCGGGCATGATCGACATCTTTGAATATGTTATATGCAGACAAATCCGCATGTACTAGATTTGCTTTATTGTAAAGTTTTGTTGTCTCCTCGATGACGTCGTCATAATCTTCAGATGTGACTGGATCTGCATCTACCAAATTTAAATAAGGATTACCTTCAGAATCACCCATAAATTCCATCGCTAAAACGTTTCGACGAACTTGATAGGGACTAGGAACGCTTACCCCAGCCTCATAAGCAGTCTTCAAATTTCGGAATTCTTTTTTAGCCCAAGTTGCAATTAAATTCTGAGAACCTTGTTTAATATTTGAAAATCGCGGGTCACCCGCTATATATTGCAATCTCTTTTTAAATTCAGCGCTTACAGTAAGATATATTTTTATTGCAAGAAATTTATCATTATTATCTAACGCCAAATAGAGCTTAGATTCTTTTCCTGAAGCAAAAGGGCTTCTCAGATACTTAAAAACTCCGTCGCTAATCATACTATTTAGAACCATAAGAGTACGCATATCAAAGACATCGTCAAAAACTCTTCTGTCTTCAGATGTCTTTATTAGCAATCGATTTTCACGTTCATGTCTTAGGTATCGTCGGTCTGCTCTGTCCATAGCTGTATTCTGCGCATAGTCGGCTCTATTTTTTTCCAATTCTTCTTCTTTTCCCAACAAATCAAATATGTTTTTACTTATTTAACTATTAGTCAATATTTATGCTGAAACTTAAAAATCATCAAGAAAGGTATACCACATATCCTCTTTATGCTTATTTCTTTTGCTAATCTTAGCTTAATAGCCTGATCTACAATTCTTTCTCCAACTAGATTGGCTATAGAACACGTTTGAAGAAGGTTCTTAGCCTTGCTTTCTTCAATTATTTCTTGCTGAAAATATTCCTTGGTTAGATCTACTACAATATCCCCGTGTTCTAATTTGGTTCCAACTAGCTCAATATCGCATATATTAACCATAGTTGAGCCTTGGTATTTCATCGTTCTAAGTGCATAATTCATTGTGAAGCGCTCTGCAACAATATGTATAAAAAAATATTTGCATCCATCAATATATGCATAGATAATATTTCATTTACTTGTCGTTGTGCTATATTATAATACATTTCGCTATGAACCGTAAGTTTCTGTCTTAATATCAAACGATCCATCCGTCCTTTTATTTCTGTTTGTGGCAAATCCCAAAGGAGCCAACAAATGAATGACTGAATCAATGGTTCCCTGATATCCACAAATATGAAAGAACGAGTTTTTAGGAGTAATTCTCTCTCCTACAATTCTCTCTAACTTCGAAATTCCCTCATTATTCCTTATGAGTAACGACTCTGCTCTACCATTGTTTCCATTCCATCCTGTTGATAGAGGATGATCGGGTCTGCTAACGGTGGGTATATATTTAAAGTTCCAATTATGCTGAGTTTTTGTCTGTAAACTTTCTAAAAGATCTCTGTAACCTAACTCAACCTAACTCTGCAGCATATCTTGCTCCGTGTAGTAAGATTATTTCTCTACATGTATTTGTATTGCTTAAATGAAGAATGTAACTTATAAAGGGCGCTAGACCTGTCCCAGAAGCAACAAGTATAAGTCGTCTAGTTTCCAATGATCCATCCACTTTTTTTTCTTCTATAGTAAAAAATCCAGTCGGATAATGCCAATAAACTGGGTCTCCTTCTTTTAGGTTGAATATAGCAGTCGTTACTTTACCTGGAAGAGGTTCACTTACCATTTTGATGTAAAATTCAAAATGTCGTTTTTCTTCTGGTGGCGATGCAATAGAATACGCCCTGTAAGTTATTCTATTATTATCATGCAATAGGTTTACACCCAGCGCCACAAATTGCCCTGCCTGAAAATCAGGAACTTTTCCTTCTTGAGGCTTAAGTCGCAGTATTGCCAATTCATCAGTTAGATATTTTTTATAAATAATTTCTCCTAAATTAGGTGATGATGTCATGCGCCTGCTGCTTACAGAGGAATTCATAGATTGCTTATTCAGTTTATCTGGCGTATAAAGCATTATAATCTCTAACAGATGTAATATATTTATTTCATACAGATAGTTATGCTACTTGTTGAGAGGAATAACGTACATAAAAAGAGTTTTACTTAATATCTATCAAGACCTACAGATCAGGTTAATATGCTAGAGTTTTATTTTAATTATAATAGAAATTTTTACCGAGGCAAATCATATCATACGTTGATATATGTAACAATCAGACACAATGTCTCTTGGATCCGGGTCTAATAAAATATTCTACGAGTCAACTAACACACAATCACTTTTTAAAATAAAGCTTGGAAATAGGCTCTAATCTTCTCACATAGATCACACTATACTGCAATATTCCATCAAAGATAGCCTCTGCAAATAATATCCTCTCTAATATATATTATTATAAACTTCGGAATCATCAATGATCAATACATTACATCTGATCAAATTAATTAACAAGCCGATTATATTATAATTATATCGAATAACTTATGCCCCTAACAACTGACACTGATAATTATCAAAAGGAGATTCATCCAATTGATAGTAATGTATACAAATCCTTTACAAGACACAATAAAATTCTTGTTTTATGTATAGATAGGGATG
>JAJNBK010000383.1 GCA_021155845.1 Nitrososphaeraceae archaeon | reverse complement strand
TGACATGTAATATCTGTCGTACTTCTATTGAAGACGCAAGTGACGCAAGTATACCTATAGAGATACTAGATTAAAATAATCTATAATCTAAGGTCGAGTTGTTATTAGGCAGTAGAGCAAGCGCTTGAAGATTTACCAGTACTTATGGAATAGACAACAGAAAGCCTATCTCTAATAACATTAACATATAACAATCTAATTAATATCAAAAAATACAGCAAACACTATAGAGTCCACTACACTTAAATTCTCTTCGTGCTTTTTAGCGTTTGTCATTTTCATCTTTGTTTCCAGTGCTATTATTATTATTAGCAGTAGAAGATGTTGACGTTATGCTTATTCGTAATCTTACTCATGTCTATTGAAATTCAATACCCGTTTTAGATCTTTCTTATGGCTGCAACTTTAGAATAGCTTTTCACATTTAATTCTCTACTTTGACCTTGAATTCCAGCTTGTTCGCTTATGACTTCTCTCTTATTATGTCATCTTTGGTATTTCTTCCGTCTTTATAAATGTTACAATTTTTACATAAAACCCTACATTTATTTATTCATATTGCAAAACTAGGATTGCAAAAGGAGTAGATAGAAAAGAATGACTAGACGAGAAATTTTACTGTTTGTAGATATTCCTGACATAGACATTGAAGAATTGAATGCATGGCAAGATTTCAAAGGAGCTTTTGCTATGGATGAATATATTTTCTTAAAAAAAGAAGAGGAAAAGCAAGAAGAATTAGTTATGCAAGAAGCATAATTATTTTTAATTTTTGAAATTCATAGAACACTATCACACAAATTTAACTTTCGTCCAATATAACCTATTATATATGCGTATAATGAAAAGAGTAACGTCATTAGGGACTAAACTGCCAAAACTTCCTATACTTTTAACACAAAATATACACACAAATAGCCAACTATATAGACTATCGGCGTGAGCAGAGATGATAGTACAGAGGTGACAAGTAAAATGGAGTTAAAAAAATTGAGCTACGGTTCATGTAGTAGTTATTGCATTCTTTTCTCAATGGCTCATCAGTAGCCATAGTCAGTCTTTTATCTTGATTATAATTGGAAGGGTAAAACTAAATGTAGCCCCCTTTCCATCAGCATTATTTTCAGCCCATATCTTTCCACCATGATCTTCAACAACGCTCTTTGAGATATACAAACCTAAACCAGTGCCCTTAGATGATTTTGAAGCAAACTTCGAAAATAATCTTGGCAATATCTCTGGATCTATTCCCGAACCAGTATCTTTGACGCTAACAATGACTTCTTTGTTATTATCTTTATTCTTTTCTGTAGTGACTGTAATACTTTCACCTTCCCCCTTTTTAGTAAATTTAAGAGCATTACTTAGTATGTTAGAGATCACTTGAGTCAGCCTGGTTCTATCCCCTTCTATTATAATTTCTTCTACGGTGGATTTGTATAATATTTTCCTTCTGTCTTTATAACCACCTTGCAATTCCTCTTCTTTAGTGTTTATTACTATATCGTCTAATGCATTTAAAATTAGATCATTTAGATTAAGTCTTTCTTTGTCTATATTGAAAGTATTACTTTCTATTCTTGTAACATCTAATATCGCCTCTGCAAGTCGCTGCAATCTTTTCGCATTACGAAGAATAGCTGTAACGCCTTCTCTTTTTTTGTCATCTTCTATTTCTTCTTCTAGCATTTCTGCATATCCTATTATAGGCATAATGGGTGTTCTCAACTCATGTGCTGCTATGTTGATAAACTCACTCTTTATACGGTCAGCTTGTTCTAGTTGTTCATATATCTCAGTCTGCCTCCAGAGAGTTTCAAATATTGAAAGATAAGAGAGAACAGTTGCCTGACTATTTGAATATACTAGAATACTTTCTATCAACTACCAATGATTTGATTTTAATTCCTAATGTAGATGCAATGTTACGAAATTCAATATTTTGTTGTTGTTTATGTTTTAAGTTATGTAGTGATTCTCTGATATAATTATCTGTAGGAACGAGAATTTTGATCTTGACACCCTTCTCTGCTAATTGACCTAAAACTTGTATTGTCCCTTCATATTCCTGACGGTGATATGCGTTGGCTGTAGAATATATTATGTATATTTCTTTTGTAGCTTTTCTTAAAAGTTCCCCCTCTCTTTTTTCTGCCTCTTCAGGACTTTGAATAACCTCTGTAACTTCTGGTGTAATGCCATACTCTATTTCTCTTATCTTTTGTTCAGAAGGTATTGCTTTATTCCAAAAGCTATCAAATATGTATTGCTGTTGCTCTACAATTTCCTTAACATTGCTATAGATAAGTTGTTGTATTGGTTCTGCTTTATTGAGTCTAGTAGAAGCCACGTATTCTTTTTCATCACAGACTTCAAAGTTGCCTTTAACTCCATCTAAATGGCGAATCTCTGAAAATTTTAACATTTCTTTACAATAAGAGAGATTATCATTTGTAATTTCAGTAACATATCTTAACTTTACACTTCTATCTTTAGCAGCAGCAAATCTTTCTTTTCTTATAGATTCGACTTCAATAATGACAGATGGTGCTGTAGAATCTATAACAGAATCTATTTTTTGTTTTGCTTTAGATACAAATTCTACAAGTGCTTTTGTTGAGTTTTGAGTGCCATAAAATATCTTTGTATATTCATTTTTATCAATAAGGACTTTACTATTATTTTCTATAGGTATAAATTGTTTTATCTTGTTATTATTATTGTTATTTTCATTTTCTTTTTCTTTTTCTCTATTACTATCTTTTATACGAATAATTATAATTCATCTACCCTATCATTTTTACGATGCACAATCTCACTCTCTCTTGCAATTCCCCAGTATTTTCATTGTGAGCATAGTAAATAAATAGATGTAACAAATGTATGGCGAAAATATCTTGATTATATAAAAAATCGCCAAACTAGCGATAATTTTCTAGATAGCGGATAATAGTTAGTGCCACTGCTTGATCCATTGCTCCTGATTGACCATGACAAGAAAAATAGCTTCAATACTATGTCGATTAACATATTTAAGTTTCTATCCTCCTATCAGTTAATGCTACACCTCTACAGCATCTGGAATGTTTTTTTACTTGGCATTGTTGTTTCTCCATTCCTTTTGGTTCCTTAAACAACAAATGAAGGAGTAGAGAATATAATTTATTTATGATAAATCATTTTGTTACTTCCAGGGATCTACAAGTTATTAAAACAATTTCAAAATAAACTTGACTATTAATAGAAAGGAAGGCAAATTATTTGAAGTTTAATTATCAGTTATTATCTGTCCTAATAAAGACTTTCATTGCCGCTTCGGATGGGAACATAATATATCCCCTATAAAAGGTGCATATAGACAACGATGATGAAATTATTATATTGAAGAGAAGAGCAGTCCTACTCAACATTATCTACTATGGAAAGAAAATAGAAGTATCAGGTGTATTTTATAATCATGTCTTAGAAGGGTTTGCAGAAAGTAAAAAAAATATTATGCTAGGATAGAATATAATAAAAGACATCGTTACATTGGATACAATACTCTGCAGTATACGTGT
>JAJNBK010000382.1 GCA_021155845.1 Nitrososphaeraceae archaeon | reverse complement strand
ATCAGATGGAACAATAGATACTGGATAATTTACCATGGTTAGGATAAATGGAACAGAACGTAATATTTATGAATTGGATATCCTAGCATAATAATATTCGTCATAATGTTTCTTCCTTGATATCAGAGAATTACAAAACATTAATGATTAAAATGGGTAAATCCTATCGTAAACTTGTTAACGTGGTTGGCTATCATTAGATATGAAGTCCATGTCAGATAATTATATCAGTAATTGCTACATAGCGTAATTGTTTTAAAATGAACAATTTTTGTTCATAACGTAGATGCAGCAACAATCATCATAAATAAATTTAGGTTCGATGCCTAGGTATCATTGGTTTCATTCAACCAATGCAAATGTCAGATTAATGAACAATGATGGATCAATTTATGTTGGATGTTCTGGCGATTTACCTATCTCAATTTTATGTCAATTTAGCGGCATAGAGGTAGATACTGATGGATTTGTTCCTCACTAATAGTAGTGAGATATAAATAAGTACACCAATTTTTGTATTGGTATATGATAAAGATCGGCTTAATTGGCAAAACAAATACTGGGAAAACTACATTCTTTAATTCTGCAACCCTTGCCACAGCTGATATTTCCAATTACCCATTTACTACGAAGCAGCCTACTATTGGGAACGCTAATGCAGTTACCCTATGCGTTCATAAAGAACTCAATTTGCAGGATAACCCAAAGAATTCACGTTGCATAGATGGCTGGCGCTTTATTCCTGTTGAATTAGTTGATCTGCCTGGACTAATTAAAGGAGCATGGGAGGGAAAAGGCTTGGGAAATAAATTCCTTTCTGTTGCAGCGCAATCTGATGCGTTATTACATATTGTTGATGTATCAGGAAGTATTGACGCTGCCGGACGAATAGCGGAACCGGGAAGTGGAGATCCCATAGCGGATATAGGCGACATAGAAGAAGAGTTGGTAATGTGGTATTTGAAATTATTCGAAGGCAACCGTGATAAAATTTCAAGAGCAATTAATTCAGGGATTGACATTCCATCTGCAATTGCAGATGTGTTCCGAGGCATTGGTGTTAATGAACAACATGTCAAGATGGCTCTTAAAGAAAACAAACTTGAAAATCATAAATTTGATGAACTAGGTGTCCAAGAGAGCAAGGACTTCTCTTGGAGTTTACGAGATATATCAAAACCAACATTAATCGTAGCAAACAAAGTAGATTTGCCGTCTGCTACCGATAATTTCAAGAGAGTACGTGAAGAATATAACGATATGATCATTGTTCCATCTAGCGCTGATGCAGAATTAACCTTGAGACGGGCAGCTAATCGCGGATTAATCCGTTATTCTCCTGGTGATGAAAGGTTTGAAATTAAAGACCAAAGTATTTTAACTGATAAACAGAAATGGGCTTTGAATTTCATAAGAAAAGATATTCTAGATGAATATATGAGAACAGGCGTCCAATTTGCTATCAATGTTGCTGTCTTCAAACTACTTAGAATGAATGCTGTTTATCCCGTGGCTGAGGCAAGTAGATAAAGAGATTCATAGTGAACTTGCTAAAGGATTGCTTTACGCAATAGACATTCGTGATGGTCTTAGATTACCAATTAATTATGAGATTAAAGACAGAGATATACTTTCTATAATTTCTGCTCGAAAAAAGAAATAGTGATACTAAAAATCATTAAGGTGAATAATCTAAGAAAGACCATTATACCTATTGAAAAGAACTAGTCGACATCTTAATTGAAGAAAGAAATATTGAATTAGATAGATTTTGATAGGGACAATAAGAAGGAAGAAGTAAATAATCATAGAAATTGAGGTGGTAAGTTTAAATAAAAAGAGACTGACATTTTAAACATATCAGAGTGGCATCTTGCGTTATAAATGAAGGAATGCTTAAGGCATTAAACACTAATAGGATAATACATCCATTCATCAAAATTATTTAGTCAATATAACGAAAAATCATTGTATGTATCCATTCATTTGATATTCACGCTGTAGTGATTTTTATCTCAATTACAAAGGGTTTTTTTGGAATAAAGATCTTAATATGTTTGAAATGTATTGGACATAATATGTTAAATATCTAATGGAATAAGTTCTCGTTAAATATGTTATATGAAAAGGTCTAGTATTTTCATTGCCACCACTCATTGCAACGGCCTCATTTAATTCACTATATATTCTTAAAAAATTTATTCCCTTGCTAGTTGTTATATAAATTTGTTCATCCAGACGATAATCTAATAAGCTGTTTTCCTGCAAAACCACCAAGTACTGTTCCAATAGCATAAGCGATGGAAAAACTTTATTTAACATTCTTTTTGCTGTCGCTCCTTCAATAGCAGCCTGTAGAATGAGTGCCACTACCTCAATTCTACTCCTATTCACATTAGTGAAGCAACGTAATTGAATAAAAACTTCAGCATGAAGTATTATAGTAAATGAATCTCTGTATTTCTAGACTAGAGCTAATCATGGTTATTTTCACTACATACCTATTGTCATAATTATTTCTACTATATTGTCGTCATACCTTGTCTAACATTCTTTTATCAAAAAAATTCATTGTGCAAAATAGGTCAATGATATGAA
>JAJNBK010000381.1 GCA_021155845.1 Nitrososphaeraceae archaeon | reverse complement strand
TTTGTACCAACCCGCTTTGCACCTATTATTGTATAACGGCCTATATGTGCACCAATATCTATAACCACATCTCCTTCTTTAGGAGTAAAGAGTTCTATTATTTCATCTTCACGTATTGTCATGTTTATCAAATCATTTTTGTTAATTGGACAATAGGCCTTGTAACCATATTTTGGAACACTGATTTTTAATAAAACATGATTATCCAACCTCAAATTCATAATTAAAAGCGAATGCTTTTTTAGCAAATACTCTGTCTCTTGTTTTCTTCCCTAATGTTATTCTAATAGAAAGTCTTAAAACCATATAAGAAAATAAATAAATAATTTTAAGCAAAAACACTATTACCTTATCTAGTATAGGAACCACTCTTATTGGTTCTTGTTTTGTCAGCCAAACAGTAAGTTTACCCATAAGGGTTATTACTTTCAATAATGTCATATACAAACTTTAAGTAACTTTGAACATTCCTTTACTAAAGGAAACGATGTAGAAGAGAAATTAGCTACTTTGGAAGCTCAAAGTAGTGATTATATTATGCTTTTAATGATATAACTTTCAGATAAGACAAAAGGTTTTAGAGCAATGCAAATTCCATAAAACAGCATAAGGACAACGTCAGTAATAGTCTAAAGCTAATAATGTTTGCTATAAAATTTGAATGAGATATCACGTTAGTACCTAAAACATAGAAAATATATTATGTATAAAAGCGATGTCTAAAAACAAAATTTAGGATCTTACTCTTATAAGTTTGATGTGTACCACGGTACAGTTTTACGCAATATCTATAGTGATCTAAAAGCTCCTTTGTTTTTGTTTGGGGAATTTTTCTGTCAAAATATATTCACGCCTATTGCAGATAATAATAATATAACTCCAGTTATTAACCCTACTACTAACAGATTAATGATTTGAGATATACTCTATAAGTATATATCAGAATGTTAGATCTGATAGTATTGATCTTTTCTCCTCCTCTTCGCTTCAATTCTCATTCTTTTGCAAAAAACCAAGACCTATCTGAATTGTTATTTTGTATAATATTTAGATAACAGATCTGTCTTATTTTCGCCACTAATTCTATTTGTATATTATTGTTTCTTTAACAAAAGTCCGAAAAGATTAAGTAAAAATTAGTTATACTTGCGATATGATGCCTACTTCGCCTTCCAATCAAGCTTCTGTAGGAAATTCTGCTTGGTTGCTAAAATACGCAAAAGGAGGGAGATTATTCGACAAATCTGTATTGCTTCTTTTAAAATTTATTTATTTGGGATCAAGAGTTTTACTAAGAATAGTCTTAGGCAAGAAAAGAAGAGATAGACTATATGTTGAACGAGGAATTAATTTTAAAGATTTTTTATATAGATCTATTGAGTTTTTGAGCTTAGATAATTATGTGCTATTAGAATTCAGCGTCCCAAAATATGATTACAAATTCTATAGTCTGATTACCAGAAAGGTAGAAAATTTTTTGATTCACGATGTACATACTAGCATGTCTGCGCATGAAGATGATATAATAGAATGTTTTACTCCCAAAGAAGGAGATGTAGTTATAGATATTGGTGCAGCTTTCGGATTTTATACAATAATAGGTGCAAAGCGGGTTGGTACAAATGGAAAAGTAGTTGCTATTGAGGCTCTGCGTGACAGTTTTAAGATGTTAAATCGTAATATCAAACTAAATCAATTAACTAATGTTATATCTTTGAATTATGCAGTATATTCTAAAGAAACAAAAGTAAAACTCTATCACAACTATAGTATAATGCGGGAAAGGTTAAAATTGATGTTGAAGGAGCTGAATTTGAAGTGCTAAAAGGAGCTACTAATGTGCTATCTAAAAGTAAAGATATAGCACTTCTTATTGAAATTCATGGACCAGATAATTATAGACCAATACTAGAATTTCTTAGGTTATACAATTTCAAAATAGAATTTGAGAAGACTTATGGGAGTGGAGAGAAGCACATAATCCTACGAAAATCTGGTTCAACAATTTAATCATAATTAAATAAATGTTCCTCAGGAAATAAATTGATACATCTTACCATTTTCCCATTTACATCATGATGTTCCCATCTATTATCTTGGTTACTATTCCTATGAAGTTGCTAGTGATGGTATTAATAGCAAATGATTAGCAACATATTATAATATCATTGATAACAACAGAAATCATAATTTTCTTATATGAAAAATAGAAGAGCAGAGTCATACCAGTTCTCGATTAAGATAAATCTATATCTTAATTTACAATGTTATTTTAGTAAACCCTGTAGTATTAGATATTTTAGAAGGAAGGAAATCATATATCCATCGATTGCTGAGATACAAAGAAATTTATTGACATCATATATGTTTTTAGATAATCAGAGATGTAAGCTAATAGTTAGATGCTATTACAAAAAAAGAATAAAAGTAATCTGCATGCAGTAAGGAATATTGATCAACAACTGTAAAGGCAAAAGAAATATGATGGATTTATTATAATAGATGGATGCATGATGACAGAACATATTCGGTAATAAACAAGTACACAATTTTAAGTTATAACCTATTAATAATCGGTCATCAATCAATCTTCACTAATTAGAATTAGATGATTATTATATTCTAGAGCAAGACTTTTTTGCTTGAGCTTGGAACGAATTTTATTTGCAAACTTTATCATCCTTTCCTCATCAATATCATTGGTATGGATTTCAGCACGGGTATACTTTACTGGTTCGAATTTT
>JAJNBK010000023.1 GCA_021155845.1 Nitrososphaeraceae archaeon | reverse complement strand
TGCTGCTTAAAAACTAATTTGTATATTTTATGTTGTTGATTGGTGCTATATCTATAAATTAAATGAAATTGAGTATTAAACAAGAGTGAGTGTGTTTATGTTCATTTTCATCTGAATGTAACTATTTAACTATATAATGCTGCCAAGGCTTGGACAGTAGCATTAGTATTAGTCTGTCCTGTTATATCATCATATGCTATGATATCTACAGGTTTAGATAAATTGAAAGTAACGGTTCTGCTGTATATTATGCTCTTCGTAGTATTTTGTAGATTTACTACTTGGTGGGATTGATGTCCTTTAGCATTGTGTTGTACTGAAGTTTGTGTTGTTTGTTGTTGTGCATATACCTCTATATTGTTAATATTATTACTCAGCATTGTATCAGTGGTGGTACCCAATGCCATTCCTGCTATTGCCACTGTAAGGACACCTAGGCCTAATGATTTCTTTGAAAAATTTACTTACTGAAATCATTCTCTTTATGCTCATGGATGGATATAATAAAGGATTCCTAAATCATTGGCAACTAGTATCATCAAGTCTTTAACGTTTATTACGCTATAAGAGAATAAAATTGTAGAAAATAACAGTATATAAGGAGTTTAGTAAATAATTCAATAAAAAAAGGAGATGCTTATAAATACTATATAAGAATTTACCTAATGATGAAGGAGAAAATACCTATATTCCTATTGGGACTATTGGCAGTATTAGCCACTACTATTCTAACGTCAGCACCGGTCATAGCCGATACATTAGAAGGTTTTTTGAACATAAGGAAAGCAGTGGTAGAAGTAGATGATCATCAATTAGACGCACAAATTAGGACACATGAACTTATTCCTACAAACGGTGAAGAGGGAGCATTTGGATATGCGATAATAACAGACAAAGGTCTAGATGCAGTGATAGTAACAACTAGCCATGCAGGAGTATTAGATAGCAAAGAACAAGATGATGCA
This sequence comes from Nitrososphaeraceae archaeon, assembly GCA_021155845.1. The sequence continues at coordinate 5,305 of JAJNBK010000023.1, read as the reverse complement.
GACGATCCCATTTTTCACAATCACTTTGTTGCATTAGATGACAATTCAGAAGAATGTGGTGATGATCCAAAAATAGAGAAAATAACGTATGAATCACCTGGAGAAGTAAACATAGAAAAGAGGAAAGCATTGCTAGAAAATGTTCCTTTAAAGTTTGAGGGTACCAATGTAGACAGACCTGGAACTGACAAACACGATATAGAATTAGGTGAGGATATAAAATTCAAAGCTGGAACTGATGTACAAGATGTAGTATCGTTCAAACTTGATCCGAAATTTGATGGTGACAAGATAGAGGCAGTTTGTGTTACTGACATTGAATCCGCAGAGGATGTTATAGCAGGATAAAACAATATTGAAATAGACAGATTTCAAAATCTATATTTTTTTAAATATACCTAAAAATAATCTTTTATTTATTTTTTTGAGATGTTATCAATAGCCTTAGTTTCAGTCTCTATTCTTAATTTTTCTAAAACAACAGATGATAAAATCTGGCCATGCAATATATACGAAGTAGTTTCAGTGTTTTTTAATGAGTCTGTTCATAATACTTGTTTGATAAAAACCTCCTCCGCATAGCTCAAAATATAAGTTCTAGCACAATTATGTATTCCTTCTGTTGTGTCAGTTTGAAGTTGTTTGTATACATTATTTTTAGTATGTCTTCAATTTTTCTATTGAGTTAATATTTCGCAGCACTACAAAATTCTCATACTCCTGGCTTATTCCTCCTGCAAAGTCTGGCGAATTTGTGATAATGTCACCATTTTTCTGAATGGTAATTATTGCTAAATCCTTTGTTTCGTCAGATGTCCTATAATAATCTTGATCTGTGAATTTAGAGTTTATGATCTTGAAGAGGTCGGAGAATTCTCGAATTTCTATACTTTTATGATAGTCTCGCCATAAATCATAGAATGATGAAATAAATCTTTGGTACTTGTTTTTAACATTTGCAAATTCACTTTTAGATTGCTCAGTGATGAATTCTTATTTGCATCCTCATTTTCCCCAATGTTGAAACCAACCCATTGAAAGTTATTTCCGTAAAAGAAATTGAATAGCTCTTTAGGAAATTCAATGCATTGTTAAGTACAGATAATGCCCCCTGGTGTATTTTATAATTTTTGCAACAGGTTTATCCCTGTCATTGTTTAAACGAAATCCCCTGTTTGCCAGTTTTTCTCTAGATTGTGAAGGAACTATGGGCAGTCAATACTCACTCCTATATTGAAATTATTTTTAACAAAAAAACTTGCACTATTCATCAGTTATCAATACGGCATTTGTTTGAATTATGTTTATTACATTTTTTGTACCACTATTGTATTTGTCTATTAACTTTATTGCATTTTGATAAAAGTCAATTCCAGCTAAAAGTGGTTCTCCTGGGTGTCAAAGGAATTCAAATCTTTTGCAATGATAGAACTTCTAATAGTTTTTGAAATAATTATTGCTTCTAATGTCTTTTTAGACATCAAAAAAGAATCTTTTCTGTTAGAAATACAGCAATATTTACAATTAAGATTGTATAAAGAAGTAGGTTGGATAGGATAGTCTGGTTAAATTTACAATGCATTATTTACCTATTGTACAATGCTATTATTAATAATGCCACTATTAACAGAGGAAAGTAAGGAAGAGAAGGAACAGGAGGACGACGTAGACTAAACAGAAGTTGAACAAAGAAGAAAATGAGCAAGAAGAGCCAGCCGCTATTGCAATCTAGCAATCAGTTAAACTTGCAACAGCAGAATTATATGAATGGATTACTATCCCAAAGAGAAAAAGCAGATATGGTCAGTCTTTCCAACTTGCTGTCCATGCTGTTGTTACAGAAACAGCACTATTAGATCAGATTATTGTCAGCGGACACTAAACATTTAAAAATAGCATTACAACTGAATTATTTATTTATTGGTTGAAGGTCGTGATGTATTCACGTATAATACCTCACAACCAATAAAAACTAAATAAGGTCACGAGATTGACTTTGTAGATAATGTTGCAATTCAAGATATGAGTCTACTTTGGGGATTATGCTAATGCAGATTATGACTTGATTATAGATCATGGTTTTGAATGTGGAGAACCGGCTGTTAATGTAGGCAAAGATTATCCAGCCAAAGTACACATATATCTTCCATACTTGATTCCAATGGCATTATTATAATCTAAAAGACATGACCTTGCTCAAGTCTAATCTTCATGAATGCTGTTACCTTTCATTGGAAAAGTCATCAAACTGAAGATGATTCTTTTTTACTTGACACGATTTTTTTATCATCCATAGCTTTCCATACTCCAAGTCCAATCAAAATGGCACCAAGTAGTATAGTGAAGCCGGCTGTGCGTTCCATACCTACAGTATCTTCAGAAGAAAGACTTGCAACAGCAACAGTTATGATTATACCTACAATTATCAATCCTCCATTGATAAAAAGTAATGACGATATCATCTTTGAAGGTTCTTTCCTACCTATTATAAAACCTACTATAGACATTATTACTGCTACTCCTCCTAATGCTCCTCCACGAATCTCTTCTTCAAACGGTAAGAAACCTTTTCCCCGTAGTCCGGCAGGCGAGTTAATTGAAGCTGTCAATACATCTGCGCCATAAATCACCAGCAATATTAAAGATACAATCAATAAAATCATAGAAATTGCTACTTTATCCATAGTAGAAGTTTGCCAATCAGTTTAATATACGTACTTAATGCAGTATGTGCAGATGTGATGAAATCCTATATGTGTTATAATGCCTTGCCTTGTTAAACTCTTCTATTACAATGAAAGTTAGAAAGTCTTAATCCCTCATTCCAGATTTCTTAACATTTTAGACTAGTTAGATTATTTATTTTCTGATACTAATAATATCTGCTAATATCAAATGATCTAAAACATATATTGCTCTTGAAACGGGCTACGGGAATTGTAACTATGGATATAAATCTCTAGGATGCTGTAGTAAAATGGTTTAAAAAAAGAAATAAGTATAAAAAGCTCAGGAGGAGGAGAAGGACCATATAGTAGAGAAGGAGATGTAATTTATAAGTTAAAGACCGTTAGTCTCCTATTGAGTTGAATCATTCTTCCATTGCTAAACAGGCAAAAGAAATGAAGACAAGAATACACCATGATTCTGAGAGATATGACGAGACATTTCGAGTTGGAGTTGAAATTGAAGCATGTTTGCTTGACGATAATGGTATACCAGTCAATGCGGATCCGTTAATCAAAGAACTCGAAGGAACCAAACATAAAGTTGATTATGAATATGGTGTTTGTCAGTTTGAATATAAAACATTACCAACACCAATGGATAGGCTTTTAGATCTCAATACTGAAATTGAAGAATTTATTGAATATCTTGATAAATCAGTTCAGAAAGTATGGAGAAATAATAATAATGATGTCATTCCTGTCTTTCTTGGAGGTAATCCCTCTCCACTAATTTTTAAGGATGGATTGATCACGATAAACCAAGATATAATCAACTAGCGCGATGGCAGAGTAAAATCCCCGATGTTGAAATTGATGGTCAAAAACTCAAGGCATTACATGTTGCAACAGCTATTCAAGGCTTTCACCTTCATTTGCAAGCTCAAAATCCAGTTCATACAGCACAAATGTTCAATCACATTTTAAATTTAATACCATCGACAATTGTACTTGGCGCAAATAGTCGACTTCTTGGAGGCAAGATATATTCACTTCATGAACCAAGAATTCATTTATATGATCAGTCTGAACAACAAAATTCAGGCTTTCCTGCTATCCCAAAGTACCTTGACGATATTGACGATTATATAGATTATATTATTTCCCGACAGTCAAACATTGCCAAAGATTATTTTGAACTTGAAAAAGAACGTCATGATGATGTGCGAATTCGCTTAAATTCTGAATTTTATCGTGTTGAAATGAGAATTATGTCAGTACAGCCTACTTCGAAAGCATTGATGGCACTGATAGAATTTTTTATTGGATATTTATACAGGGCTATAAATGAAGAAAGGCAGTTGCGGCCGCTTGCTGTATTAAGAGAAGATAGATTAGCTGCAATACGATCGGGATATAATGCTCAAACGTATTTTAATATTTTAGAAACAATAAGAAGTCAACTTGATTTTGCACGTAAAGGTCTGTCTGAATTAGGACTTAAAGCGCAATTTCTTAATATTCTAGACAGCCGCCTAGAAAATAAAAGTACTCCTGGAGAGTATGTAGTTAAATTATGGGACAAAAAGTTCAATGGTTCTGTTGAACAGACTATTGTAGAAGTTATTAATGATATATGGCAGAGAACAAAAAATAATGAACCTATAAAATAATAATAAGTATTTTATTAAAGTATTGTATTTTCATTCCAATATAAAATATTATTATCTACCTATCTATGGATTACAACAATAAAGAAAAGATTCCATTCTGTTTCTTTTATTGTTTCATAGATTTTGTTTCAATGACTTCTACTAATTTAACGCTTCTGAATTCTCATATCCAAACATTTTATTTTCAAGTAGTTCAATTTAGGTTACTTTGATTAGCTATGCCCTATAGGCTAGCAAATTGAATATTCAGTAAATACCAAAAAGAAGTTCCTAATTAAGAGAACGTAATTGCACAAAAAAACTTTGGATCAGACAGTGTCTGAATGTATAATACATAAACATTATATCTACAAGAATAGATAGCAAGAATGACTGGATTAATGAATTTATCATACAGCTGCATTTTAATCATAACCAGTTTTCAAGGGTATAATATATTAACAGTAAATCAGAGGTAAAAATGTAGCTAAATTGAAACAATGAATATCAGATATTATCAAAAATACCTCATATGAGATATACTGATCGATACTCTCTCCCTCCATGAGTATGAAATCGTCATATGACCTATTTAGAGCAACAAGACTATAAATGAAATAATTCATCAAGCATCTATATTACAATCTATGAATTAATAAAAAATGCAATACAATAATACAAAAAACCTTAAGGAGTGATTATTGTCTTTATAATATTTCATTATTTTAAATTGTATACATTTCAATCAGTATCATCAAATCTTGTCAATGTTACTGCATAATTACACTCTAATAAAGGAGATATTATGACATGTGTGTACAGAAATAAAGTAAGTAATAACCTCTAATACAACTTTATTTATAACCATTGCTTTACTAGATTGTCACTTATATGGTAGATCTAATTTACGGTCGCGGCATAATTGATCTTATCCGTGAGATGCCATTTTATGTTAATATATTCAAAAATTATGCTAGCATAAAGCTT
>JAJNBK010000380.1 GCA_021155845.1 Nitrososphaeraceae archaeon | reverse complement strand
ATTAGGATCGAGTACAAAATATCTTTTTTCTTCAGAACCTCTCGGCCGATTTCCTTCATCACTTATTTTCTGTAGCTTATCTACAATTTTCTTCATATTTTTTACACGCCGTTCATGAAGATTGACTATTTCTCCAAAAGCGTCATTGGGAGGTATTGCACTACTTATCAGTGGTTTTTTTTGAGAGACTATTGATAGCCTTTTTTTTTCCAGCTTCTTAAGAGTTGGATATACTTTTGTACGAGGTAAATTTGCGTAGTATGATATTTCACTAGCAGCAAGAGAACCTCTACCAAGCATTGTAAGGTAAGCTCTTGCTTCATATTTTGATAGACCGAAATCCTCTAAACTTCCAACAAGATCACTATTATTATTATCATTATTATTATTTCTATATTGCATAGAAAGTATTGAAGACTGTATATGATCAAAGGTAAATGTATAAGTCAATTAGATTGTATCAAAATTAAAAAAAATGCTAAGCTGTTACCGTAAACCTATGTTACCATAGTTACAAATAGTTACGTCTATAGTCAATATTAATCTTAAGTCTGCAATAAATCGCAGGTGAAAATAATACGCAAATTACATCAAGAAGGGTAGAAGTAGAGTCGAAGATTGAAGGTCCTCCTAGTAAACCTAATTCAACATATCAGGGATTATCCATAAAACCAAGGATTGAGGCTTTGTTATGTAAAATAGATATACAAATAGTAAAATTCAGTCGTATAATAGATGAGCTTAAGTCAATCGATGATAAGTTGTTAAAGAAGAGAGCGCTGTCTATAAAGGAAAATAATTCTCAATATTCTGCAGTCCTTTCGTTGGATATCGCTCATTCTAGGAGAATCATAAAGATATTACACTTTTCAAAAATAGCCTTTGAGAAATTAAAAAATAAACTACAAACGATATCTAATTTTGGCGATATAGTCGATGTACTGAGTCCGGCGATGGCCGTTGTGAAGAATATTAGAGCATGTCTTATTCCATGCATACCTGAATCAGAAGAAGAGTTAGGCATTATTTCTGAATTATTAGGATGCATTCTGGTAGACGCTGGTCAGGTAGGAGGACACATAATAAATTTCAAAGTAGCTAATGAGGAGGCTGTACTTCTTCTAAACGAGGCTTCACTTGCTGCAGAACAAACTATTAAAAAAATATTCATCGATATACCAAACTATCAATAATAGGCATAGGCTTTATTATTATTATAATGGCGAAGTTGTCAAAATCACAATGGCCTATGTGCTTTCTAACACTTTCTCTTCTCTATATTTTATAACAATGTGTAGGGTGGTCATGGTATGGTCATGGTCATATGATATATACATACCTACATAGATACATAAAAGATAGATAGATACATCGTTAAAGTCAGAGAAATTGCTATTCTGCTGCTGATGATGATTATTACACTGCTAGAATTAAAGATGAATAGAAACCCTTTTCCTAGCAGCTGTGAGCAATGTATATATCTATAGCATTATTTAAATTATCAAAAAATAACTCATTTATTTTAATAAGGTTAGAGTTTATGTCAATAAGTGCTGTCTAATATTTGGTGCAAATTATTTTGTTTTTTACGCAATATAGATTTACAACATAGTAATTCAAAGCTAAATCGGATTCCATTTAAACGGTAAAGATATGAGTCTTGCTCCACAAGAATTAGAAAATAGTGCTAGTAAATATGCCGCCGACGCAATCAGATTAGATTCCAGAGGTTCTCGAGGCATGGCCATCCAATCATATCAACGGGCTATTGAGGCTCTTATTAAATTAGTTGAGATCTATCCAGAATACAAATTAAACAAGGTCTACATGGAAAGGGCAAGCGCTTATCAAAATAGGGTTAAATCATTACAAATGTCACATGGTCTTGAAAATGATGAAAGGACTAGCTCGGTTGTTAATCACATTGATGAAAGAGTACATCCAACAAATGGTAATGGTAAGACAGGTATGCAGTCAGATAGCCTAAAAAAACAAAACAATAGTATGGACACCTTAAAAGCTGACTTTGATGATCTTATAATGAAGGAAAAGCCAGAGGTTTCTTGGAATGAAGTTATTGGTCTAGAAGATGCAAAACGCGCCATAAGAGAATCTATTGTATACCCGACTAAGAGATCTGATTTATTCCCTTTGGGTTGGCCAAGAGGAATATTGTTATATGGTCCTCCTGGATGCGGTAAGACACTATTAGCAGCGGCTGCTGCCGCTGAGATAGATGGATACTTTATCAACGTTGATGCGGCCGCAATGATGAGTAAATGGCTGGGTGAGGCAGAAAAAAATGTATCAAAATTATTTTCCATGGCACGAAAACTAAATGAAAATGAAAATATTCCTGTTCTTCTCTTTATCGATGAAATCGATTCATTATTGGGAACAAGAAACAGTGAAGTTGGAGGAGAAGTTAGGGTAAAAAACCAAGTCCTAACAGAGATGGATGGAATCAATGGAAAGTCAAAAGAATCAAAACTATATGTCATAGGAGCAACTAATAAACCATGGACTTTAGAAGCTGGTTTTCTTAGGCGGTTCCAAAAAAGAATTTATGTTACGCTTCCAGACATTGCGTCAAGAATAAATTTATTTAATCAGTATACTGCACCATTGAAAAAAGAGAACACGTTAAAAATCGAGGAACTTGCGAGGTTTTCTGAAGGATATAGTGCAAGTGACATCAAAGATATCTGCCAATCAGCCCAGCTAAGAGTAGTAAATGAATTATTTGAAAGTGGAAAGGCCATGGATGTAAAGGCAAATCCTAGAGCCATTATTGTAAGTGACTTTAAGGAAATTTTCAAGATAAGAAAACCAAGCGTTAGCACAGATATGATTAGAGCGTATATGAAATGGAGTGATCAATTCAAGGCACT
>JAJNBK010000379.1 GCA_021155845.1 Nitrososphaeraceae archaeon | reverse complement strand
ATTGAACGAATCTTTCAATTGGCAGCTGAAAGAAAGATCATATCTCCATTTCAAATCTATTTTGCCTAATTTATAGAACTTTACAAAACCAGATAAAATATATCCTTATTTAATTAAAGTTACAATCTTCTATTACATTAAAAAAAGTATCTCGTTGAGCAGGTTCCCTTTTTATTTCCTTGATCAAATTTACAAGTTCTTGTATTGATATACCACTAGTTTTTCCCGCAGCACGAAATATTTCTTCCGAAAAAGCTGTACCAACTAAATCATTACCTCCATACGTAAGTGCTACTTGTGCTATTTTTTTACCTAGAGAAACCCAATAAACTGATATATTATCTAAAACATCTTTTAATAACAATCTAGCAATAGCTATTATTCTCAAGTCATAAGTAGACGGACTTTCTCTAACAATCAATTTTTTCTTCTCTAGTTCAGTATTCTCTAGACTAAACTTAAGTGGGAAGAATTAGTTTTTAAACCAATTTCATGAGCTTGTTTAGCTGTATCAAGCCATTCTTCTCCTGAGCATTTTCCTCTTACAATAATATTTCTTATATCTGAACTAAAAATTTCTGCGCCTCCTCCAGGAAGAGCATCCAAACCAGAAAATTTCTGCTCCTCCTCCAGGAAGAGCATCCAAACCAGAATCTTTTAATCTTAATAAAATCTCTTTAACTGAGTTTTTGGTTAATTTAGATATGAAAAAAATTTCAGCAGGAGTTAGAGCTTTAACTTTTACAAACGGAAATTCTTTTTTTATATTCTTTATCATGTTTTCATAATATTCCAAACCAAGTTTTGGATGAAATCCTCCAACTATGTGTAATTCTGAAGCACCCATCTGTCGTATAGCTATTCTAGCTCTTTCAACAATCTGTTCATTAGTTAATGTATAAGCATCATCCTCATGTCCTTTTCTATAAAAAGCACATAAAGAACAACTTGCTGCACAAACATTAGTATAATTTAAATAATACGATGAAACAAAAGTTACTGTATTTCCTTTTGATTTTCTTCTAATTTGATCAGCAACAGAACCTATTATGAATAGATTTTCTTCAAATAATTGTAAACCATCATTATACGTTAATTCCTCTCCAGATAATACTTTTTCAATAGCTTGTGTAGGTTGTGATATAATACTATTAATACTATTAGTAATCAATTTAGTTATAATAAATTAATTTATTAATTGATATATATTCTTCTATATTACAGAGGATACATTTTCTTGTAAAGAATAAATAGAATAATCAAACTATAATTTTCAATTGCAAAATAGTTTAAATTATATTGTTTCAAAATCGGAAATTGGATATATTTTAAATAATGTATTAAAAGGAGATAGACTTAATCTTCATGATTGTAAGGAATTAATAAAATCTGATGATCTATATACAATCGGCCTTATTGCCAGTACTCTTAGAAAAATTCTTTTTGGTAATACAACCACTTTTATAAATAATATTATTTTGAATTATACTAATGTTTGTGTAACCTACTGTAAATTTTGTGCTTTTTATCGACCTCCGGGCCATGAAGAATCCTATACACACAATATCAAAGACATAATGAAGAGAATCGCCTTGTCAAATGAAATGTTTGGAATTACTCAAATTCTTTTTCAAGGGGGACATAACCCAAATTTATCTATTGAATATTATGAAGAAATATTCAATGAAATAAAAAAATTTTATCCATCAATTGCCATTCATGGTCTTTCTGCTTCTGAAATTGATATGATATCTAAAGTCGAAAGAAGTAGTATCAAGGAAGTAATATCTAGACTAAAAGATGCAGGATTGGATTCATTACCAGGAGCAGGAGCAGAAATTCTGGATGATAAAGTAAAATCAGTAATAAGCCCTCTTAAGATAAAAAGTAACCAATGGCTAAACATTATGAAGGAGGCACATGATCTTGGAATCAAGTCGTCCGCAACAATGATGTATGGAACGGTAGAAACCGATGATGAAATAGCACAACATATAATGAAAATATCTGAATTACAACAAAAAACTAATGGATTTATAGCTTTTATTCCTTGGGGATTTGAACCTAATAAGACTCAAATGCAAACAGAAGGAATTACGAAATATCCTTCTGGAGGATTAAGACTACTAAAAATGATTGCAATATCAAGAATCATGTTTTATGGGCTAATCTCTCATATTCAATCATCATGGCTTACAAATGGAATTGGAATGGCACAACAATCTCTCATATTCAATCATCATGGCTTACAAATGGAATTGGAATGGCACAATTGGCTCTTCATTTTGGTTCTGATGATTTTGGTGGAACATTGATAGGCGAAGAGGTAGTTAGTGCAACCGGAGCACGATCAACTGAACTTACTTCTATGAAAATTATTGAATCTATTAAACAATCTGGATATTATGCTGCAGAACGTGATAATTTTTATAATGTCATAAAAAACTTCTAATACATAATCTCATAGATTAACATATAATGTAATAGAACTTTATAAAACATAGACTACTACTTTTTAGTAAAAAAACTCGATAGTAATCACAAGTACGTTTAAATGTCTTTTAGCAAATTGAATTTTATATGCCTGTTGGTATTGATGATATGGCAATTTATGTTCCCAAGTTATACATCGATTCAAAGGATTTTGCGATAGCTAGAGGTATAGATCCTCATAAACTGGAAATTGGAATAGGAATATATAAAATGGCTATGGTTGATACTAATCAGGATCCTGCTTGTATGGCAGCAAATGCTTGTTTAAAATTAATGCAA
>JAJNBK010000378.1 GCA_021155845.1 Nitrososphaeraceae archaeon | reverse complement strand
TTCTTTCCGATTGCTCAATCTTTTGCTCGAATTCATATCTCCATCCTTCTGGCAGAGATTCTATTTTTGTTGCTCGCCTCATAGTTTCAATATCTTCGTAATCTCTAACATATAGATGGACAATGTCTTTTACCGTGACATTATTTTCATCTTTTCTTATAATCTTTATCTTATCACCTGCTTCGACTTGTCCTTCTTGCAATACCTTAAAGTAAATACCGGGACGGCGACTTGCCATAAATCTTCTAATTACATCCATACGTCCAAACCTAACACCAAGTTTATAACATGGCATTCGAGGTTGTGTTGCTACTAGCTTAGTAGCAGATCCTATTTGAAACTGATCACCTACATTAACAGCATCTTCCATTAATCCTTCAGTGGTAAAGTTCTCTCCAAACATTCCCCATATAAGATCCATATTAGGAAATTGTTTACGCCAGTATTCATAGTGTTCTGCTGGATAGGAATATACTGCCTTGTCTAACCCTCCGTGGACAGTTAAATCTGCCTGTCTGTCACCATCAAGGTTAAGCTTTCGTAACATGATTGGACCTTTGACTGGATACTTGAAGATAGAAGTAGTTACAATTTGCCCATTAAAGACTACTTGTCTTGGAAGCCCAACATTTACTGAAAGCACTCTCATTGTTATACAAGATCGAATGCATTGTTTATAATAGATTGTAACCATTAGGTGAAAATAAAAGGACACTGAACTCCTTCTCATCTTTCTTTATTTGGAAGCAATTTGGAAATAATTGATGTCTGTCCTAATACAATACTAAAATACATGTCTATCACTTAATCATAATACCATGGGACGCAGGGATTGGTATTATGTCCATCTTCCAAAGCTATTGATTAAAAGACTTGATCAATTCTTGCAAACACCAAGAGCTAAAAGTATGAATCCCAATTTAAAGAAATTATTACTGCCTTCGTAAAACGTGGGATTGATTATAATCAGATTAACGTATTGATTATTTATAGAAAAGAAGAGCAGAAATTCTTACAATCGCTTGACAAATTCCCAAATATAAATTACTTATTTAACTTGCAGGATATAATGATAATTCCTGCCGATGAAAGTTTTCATAATGACAACTTTTCAGTCGAACCCGTTGTTAAAAGACTACGTAGCATCGAACAGTTAGCAAAAGAGAGATCAAAAAAAGGGTTAAATATTCTTGCTACTCTGCCGGCCAAATTAATAGAACAGGGTAGATATGAGGACGCTGTAAAGATCGAAAATGTATTCAATATCGCAATGGGAGAATTTGAACAACCTATCACTTTACTATGTCTGTATAAATCAGTCCCAGAAAACCTTGAAGATCGCTTTTCAGAGTATCATGACCTTATAATCAAACGTTCTGCAGCTATTGCATCAACTGACTTACAGTAAGGTATCGGTAAGCCCTAAAGGATAAATAAAAATACAGATTTTCGTTTATCATGAATAAACAGATTTCAAATCAAAAAATGCACAATACAGAGACGCTCCACAAGACGGTAACAGTTGACGAACTGTCTATTTTCTATAGGGAAACTGGGGACCCGACCAATCCGAAGCTGGTATTGCTTCACGGCTTTCCTGCTTCTTCTCACCAATACCGTAACCTTATTTCTGTCCTAGCCGACCATTTCCATGTCGTCGCACCTGACTACCCTGGTTTTGGAAACTCCGATTTGCCAAGCCCGAATGAGTTTGACTACACCTTCGATCGACTCTCTGAGATAATGGAAGATTTCCTAAAGGTCATAGGCTTTAAACACTTTGGACTTTACATGCAGGACTATGGCGGGCCAGTTGGCTTCCGAATAATAACTCGACATCCCGAATGGCTCGAATGGTTAGTAATACAGAACACAAACGCCTATGAAATTGGCTTTACCAGTGCATGGGATGGCCTGCGTAACGCACTTTGGAAGAACCGCACTTCTGAAACGGAGGCCCCTCTATATGGGTTTTTACAACTTGACACGATCAGACAAGTCTATCTGTACGGTCACAAAAATCCTGAAGTCATTAGTCCTGACAATTGGAACATGGATTTTAGGTTCATGGAACGACCAAACGCACGGCGAGTACAGATGGATTTGTTCTATGACTACTGCACTAACGTAGCGCTGTATCCAAAATGGCAAAAGTTCTTACATGACCGTCAGCCAAAGTCGTTGATTTTCTGGGGACAGAATGACATATTTTTTACCCGAGAAGGCGGCGAAGCTTACCTAAAGGATCTACCCGACGCAGAGATGCATAGGCTCGATTCAGGGCACTTTGCTGTGGAGGATTGCCTTGATGAGATTGCTAGTAATATCCAGCGCTTCTACCTTGAGAGAGTAGTCAAAGTGCCGACTTGATAAGAATGCAGAAACACTAGGAACATCAATACCGGACACTTCTCGGAGTGGGATAAATATCACCACCCAAATTGCAGGTAGGTTCTGCTGTCTTCATTGGAGAGAGAGAGAGAGAGATTAGCAAAGATGCTGCAAAGATAATTATTGAGTATGGCATATTACTCCCCTGATGAACCATTGCCTAGATTAACGAAGGCTTAGTAACGAAGACGTAAAGTCCAAGGCTGTTCGTATTTCTCTTCTTCTTCTTACTACTAAATTATTCCTTTGTCTCGCTCAAATATTTATTTCCCAACACTCAACAAAACGCGATTATGCTGTCCCAACATGTTGCTCGTTAGCATGCCGCTGAAGCTCTTGTTGAGAGCTAAATACCATCCCGCATTCTTCGCATTTGAATTGGTTTTCGGAAGACATTGCAATTCAAGATATGATCCTATTTCTTTAAATGAAGCTCGATGATAGTCATTCATATGTTCAAGGACACGATAAAGATGATACCCATTATCAAGCAGATTACATCTGTTGCATTTAATTCTATAATATGGATCAATTCCTAAAGTTCTATATGCCCTCAAAATATCGTCATCATCAGCTACGTATTCATATACAGATATGGTCGATGATTCATCTCCAATTCTAGCCTTTGACATCAGCAAGCCATTAACACATAACCTGACCATAGATCTTGTTGTTGATGTGATTTGATGATGATCTTCATCTAGATCTGTAATTTCGGAAATTTTCATAAAATATCCAAAACATTGTTCTTCAGTGGCAATTTTCAGTATATGTGAAAGTTTTACTTTCTGTTTCTGTTTCTGTTCTTCAATCTGAACCAGCATCCGGCTTTCCTACGTTATGTTAGTTTATAAAGAGAGCGATTGTGAAATTTCTGGTATTCATTCGACTTTAGTATTCTGTTGTTCATTTGGTTGCTCTTATTCATTGTTATAAGTTTCCGGATGATTATTATTATATCTAGGTTCTTCCATTAGACAGATATTATCATTCTTATGAGTTAATTTCAGTCGATTATTATTATCTAGTTGTGGTACCCATGGTTCCCTAATAGCTGCAGCAGCTGCCATAACCCTATTCGAATCATCATATATCACGAAATTGTATAATTCACGGTTCATTCTTGATGATTCAATTATCGAGAGAGTAGCAAATTTCAATAGTATTTTACCCTCTGTTAAAACATCTTTTACTTTATCTTCAGCTGCCTGTTTTATTTTATTAAGATATTCTGATTTTTAGCTTCAATAAAGGCTAGGCCGGGGCAGGCAGTTTGATATTAACTGGACGATCATCATTATCTTTAGGATGAAGCGGGACATGATCAGGGACATTAGATGTATTCTCTAACGCTGCTTCTTGTGCTATTTTTTCAAGCGATTTTAATACAATACCTTTGATAGTAGCATAATCAAATTCTCTATCAATATTGTAAATATTATTTTTGAACATTTATTATTTTATGTGTATATGTATTGGATATACACAGCTTTAACTCTTATCCATTGTTGGTTACTATGGCAGACATCTGGCTATTATCTAACTACAAGTTTTGAAACACAATATAGAGCGTCACATGAAACCCCATATCTGATATGCGCAGCATAGAATATCATGTCCAAAGCCGATCTTCACCAGAGGCTGAATAGTGCAATCAAACGTTGAAAATCTCTGTAAGTGGCGAAGAAATACCTGCAAGAGGCAAACCAATAACAGACAGTAGTAGAGTTAGGGACGTTATGAGTAAATTTGGTTCCAAGTATGGCGATGTAAGAAAGTATTATCCGAAACCTGATGTGGCCGTTGAGGTCCCGCTTTGACAAATCCTGTCGGGAACTGCCTATATCAGATGGCGACCTAATCTTGACGTAAGCCTCGTTGACCTTCTGGATTGGGATGACTTCTACGTCGGCAGTGATGTTATGTTTGCCGCAAAAGTCGAGCATCTCCTGCGTTTCGGCAATACCCCCGATGAGCGAGCCAGAGAGGCTGCGACGCTTGAACAGAAGGCTTAAGGCCGAGACGGCATGAGGTTTGTCCGGTGCGCCGACGAGGGTGATGTTGCCGTCGCGGCGGAGTAATTGTATGTATGCGTTAATGTCGTGCTCGGCGGAGACCGCGTCGAGGATGAAGTCGAAGCTGCCTTCGTGCTTGCTCATCTGATCGGTATTTCGCGAAATAACCACGTCGTCCGCGCCGAGGCGAAGCGCGTCTTCTTTTTTGTTAGGCGAAGTGGTAAAGACTACGACATGGGCTCCAAGCGCATGAGCAAACTTTACCGCCATATGACCCAGCCCGCCGAGACCTATCACACCGACCTTCTTGCCTTTGGTGACACCCCAATGCCGCATGGGCGAGTATGTTGTGATTCCGGCGCATAAGAGAGGCGCGGCTCCGGCGAGATTCAGGTTGGGGAGGATTACAGTATACTGGGAAGTATTCATATTTGTTCTGGACAATTTTAATCGGTCGCTGTCTGTTGTCTGATCATTTTTCTTGTTTTTCTTCAGTTGCTTCGGGTCTTATATCGTCTAAAGTGATGACCGTCTTGCATTAGCTGCTATTTTTAATTCATGAATAGAAGCGCCTTGAACTCCAAAGTCTGTTTAGGAGTATCTTTGTCAATTTATACAGAATATATGTTAAGCCATAACTGGTAAGGAGGGAATCGGATTAGGTTCCTTGGTTGCTGGTCAGGGATACATACCTGTTTTATTTTTCAATTAACGTTGTTTTCAGCTGAAAAGTGGGGCCAGTGGTTTGCGAACCAAATTTGATATAATTTTAGGACCCAATTTAAGGTACACAAATGTGAATAATTTGCAAAGACAAATTATAAAGTCAAACTATGTTTCTAGCCTTCAAAAGAGATTCTTCTATGAATTTTTGATATTTTTCCTTTGGAGCAGCCCCTATAGTTCTTGCAACTTCTTTTCCTGCTTTAAAGAGAATAAGTGAAGGAATTGATTGAACGCCATATCTCATTGCTATTTCTTGATTTTCGTCAACGTTGAGTTTTGCTACTTTTATTCTATCTCCCATTGTCTGCGACAACTGTTCTATAGCCGGCCCAACCATTCTGCAAGGACCACACCATTCAGCCCAAAAATCAACAAAAACAGGTAGTTCTGATTTTAGTACATCATTGTGCCATGAGTTCGTTGTTGTGTGCATTACATTGTACTGCGAATTTTGCATATGTATTACTTAACAAAACATCTATTTTAATTCCTAAGTGATGAACTGGTTATCTGATAAAGTAGTAGTAAGTCAGGATAATAATAATAACAGTTACTTATTTGTAGTCATTTTTAGAGGGTGGTTCATATCTGCTTGAAGGCTGTATGTAAGTGGGTTCAATTTATTCTTCTGTGTGATAACAGCTCGATGGAGCAGGTAGGATTCAGAACAGAATAGACACTAAAATTTGAATCAACACTACTTAATTATTACTATCAAAACTGTATATTCTAGAGATAAATGCTACAGCAACAATGGAGTAAAATTATTCGCGCCTGTTGGTATCCGCAACGAAATGACTATAATAAGAGGATTCCAACATATAGAAA
>JAJNBK010000022.1 GCA_021155845.1 Nitrososphaeraceae archaeon | reverse complement strand
ACAAAACGTGACAAAAGCATCAAGATCTCTCAGATCGCAAGGGCCTGTTCAATCTTCAGAGTTAAAACAATATACATTTACCATGATATGTCATTCAGATATGAAAAAGATGATCTTAATTTATTAAAGACGATCTTGCGTTATCTTGACACACCGCAATACCTGAGAAAAGTTTTGTATCCTCGAATGGAAATATTAGAATATGCAGGAATTCTTCATCCAATAAAGTCTCCTCATCATAAAAACCGAGAAGATATCAAGAATATCAAAATTGGAGATGTCCGAGTTGGAGTAATAGCAAAAGACAAGGGAAAATTGTATGTTGATGTAGGTCTAAGTTCACTCGTCCCTTTCGAAGGATCAGGTTTCAAAGGAAAAAAAGTTAACGTATTATTTACATCACCATATCCGAACTTACAGGCTAGAGAAGCGACGGAGGAACAATTTGGTAAAACCTATTGGGGCTACAATGTGAAGGTTATTTCAAATCTTGCTAAGCTCTTAAACACAGCTCAAAACACAGAAATCCTCATTACTTATAGGCAAGGTGTATTTTTCAAAATGAAAGAAGGCAAACTTCTGGAACGAATGCGATACAATAGGAACCTATTAGTGGTTTTTGGTTCTCCAAAAAAAGGAGTAGACGAAATATTGACAAATGAAGGATCCAGCATCAGGTACTATGACTTTGTGGTAAATATGTTTCCTTTTCAAGGAACAGCAACAGTTAGGCTAGAAGAGGCTTTATATGGAACTTTAGCCATATTAAATCATGTTCTGACCAAATAACTGAACCTTTTCATTGCTTTTAAAGATTTATTGATTATGGAGTCACATTATAAATACTGTCAGATAGAGATGTTGTAATACTGAACATAACACATTATTTACAATTCATCTTAAGAGAGAAGCATTAACAAAAGAGATATACACTGCATTAAGATTTTGCCAAAGTTTTTGATGATGATTAAAGTTATGATCTTGTTAATTCCATAGGGAAAGAAAAGAGATGCAAGCAAACTAGTAGAACACAATTGAATGACAAATATACATATAACAAAGCTAATGAATTTGCAGGCAAAACGAGAAAAAGCTCATAAAAAACAAAATTATAAATTCTAGTAGTATTTAGTGGATTACCATAATGAACTTTCACATCATCCTTTTTTGCCGAGTTATAAAACCGAGTAATCTATACATTCACATACCAATGAGTATAGCTAACCAGAGTGTTACCAATAATAGAGACGGAAATTCGAAAATTAGTTATACCCAAAATTATAGATCAATCATATTTAATAAAATCCTCGAATAGTAATCATTAGTTAGAAGTTATGGCAAAAACGCAGCGTATTTCTACTACAGACGCAACGGGATATGTATACCTGAAGACTGCAAATTCTTGAATATATAAAACATCATCATCATCATCATTTTCATTCCTCATATTAGAAAAAAGCATTGTTGACTGAGAACAAATAGAACACAGAATGTTTTCATATGACTATTTTACATGCAAAAAAGACAATTGCAAGCTTATGTATGTCATAATCATAAATCGGTTGCATCTATTTGTCGATATGTACACACAATAGAGAGGTTATAGAAAAGTGAAGATTGTTAAATGAGGAGAGCAACAATCTTCCTGTCATTGATTTAATAATAACATAAATTTATGCAGGCGTTTATTGATAGGTGTTACGACTTAATCACCTAGGTATAAGTAATTGCTTTTTGATTGTAAGGAGATCAAAATGCGTATACTTTCACGTCTTCATTTTGCGATCCCGTTTATGAAGATACTTAACTCATAGAACAGAATCTCTAGCGTAATGGAAATTTTGGTTATAAATTTATTAAAGGGATTTTGAGGTGTTATTTTATCTATGGGTCATCGTAAATATAGCGCGCCTCGGAGAGGTAGCATTGCATTTAGACCAAGAGCAAGAGCCAAAAGTTTGGAGGCTCGCGTAAGAACATGGCCAGAATCTTCAATGGAAAAGACATCTTTGTTGGGTTTTGCAGGTTTTAAAGCAGGAGGATTACATATCTTGACTATTGATGATCGTGAAAGAACTCCTAATTTTGGAAAACAGCTTCTGAATGTTTCAACAGTTATTGTCACTCCACCGATAAAAGTGATTGGCATTCGTGGTTATAATCTAAATGCATATGGAAAACACGCAGTATTTGACGTATATGCAAAAGATCTGCCAAAGGAGCTTTCACGCAAATTTGATGCCAACTATAATGAAGAGGCAATTACCAAATCTGCATCTTTTCTAGATAATATAAATTCTGTAATGGCAGTAGTTGCAGTTACTCCACGAAAAATAAATATGTCTCAGAAGAAACCATTTGTATTTGAAATAGCTGTTTCTGGCAATAATGTTAAAGCACAGTATGACTATTTAAAGAGTCTTTTAGGAAAGGAGATTCATGCTAGCGATGTTTTCCAGGTGGGGCAATATATAGATGTTTTTGGAATTACGAGAGGAAAAGGTATAGAAGGCCCAGTTACAAGGTTTGGTGTGAAGCGAAAACAGCATAAATCAAGAAAGAGTGTTCGTGCAGTAGGAACACTAGGACCTATATCCCCTGCAGTTGTGATGTATACAGTTGCAAGACAGGGACAGAGAGGATTTCATCAACGAACAGAATATAACAAACGAATCTTGATGTTATCCAATACTGATAAAGACGGAGAAAATTCAATAAACCCACCTGGCGGTTTCAAGCATTTTGGAGTAGTTAAAGGCGAATATATGGTAGTAAGAGGGTCCATTCCTGGTGTACCCAAGAGGCTTATTAAAATGCGACATCCTATACGTAATGCTCAGAAAAAAGTAATAGAACCTAAAATTGTGGAGGTCATTGCACATTGAAATCAAACACAATTTTGGGAATAGACGGCAGAGAATCTGATAGTATAACGTTACCTGAAATATTTGAAACACCTTATAGACCTGAAGTAATTCACAAAGTATACGTAAATTTGCTGTCTCATACATATCAAAGACAAGGCCGTTATCCTGCTGCAGGTGAGATAGTAAGTGCAGAATCACGTAATACAGGCCTTGGCATTGCAAGACTTGCAAGAGCCCGCGGTGAAGGTTTTCCGAGAGCAGGACAGGCTGCAGGTGTTGCAGGCGTCCGGCATGGTAGGGTTGCACATCCTCCTGAATCTTGGAAGGAGATTTATAAGAAAATTAATAAAAAAGAAAAGCAGCTAGGTCTCTGTTCTGCTATTGCAGCGACCGGTCAAAAAGATCTAATTATCAAGCGAGGCCACAAAATTGGTAGACTTTCACAATTTCCTATTATTGTTTCTAATGATATAGAATCCATATCAAAGACAAAAGATTTGAGAAACGTCCTTGTAACTTTAGGATTAGAGGAAGATTTGATTAGAGCAGGATCATCACATAAATCCCGGACTGGTACGTCAAGGAGAAGAGGCAGACAGGCTCGGTCAGGGATTAGTGCCTTGATAGTTGTTGAAAATGATGAGAATTTAGAAAGGCTGTCTGGGTCAATTCCAGGGGTCGAAGTTAAATCAGTACAAAGATTGAGCGTCTTAGATCTTGCGCCAGGCGCTAAACCAATCAGATTGACAATATTCTCTCAGAACGCAATTGAAAAATTAAAAGATGTTAAAGCACCGATTCTCAAAGTTATGGAGATGATGATAAGCAAATGAGTGCCAAACAAGAAAATAGATCTATGACCGTAGAGAAAGCCAGCTCAATTATCATCAAACCCTATATCACAGAAAAAACATTCAACTTGATCGAAAAGGAGAATAAATTAACTTTTATAGTAGCGGAAAAAGCCAGCAAAGATCAAATAGTAAAAGCATTACAAATTCTGTATGAATCGGAAGCAAGTGAAGTGAATACTGTTAGAACAATACAAGGTAAAAAGGCATTTATAAAAATTAAGGCTCGCGAGGGTGCTCGGGATCTTGCGACAAAGATGGGTCTGGTATAAGGAACGCTGTCATTATTTCTCGTTAGATTTAAAAGTAGTATTATGTGATGGTGTAATTGATATAATTGGTGCGTGAATTTAAATTCAGGGGTTACTCTCCTGAGCAATTACAATTATTATCCGTAGAATCACTTTTACCACTATTGAATTCCAGGCAGCGTAGGTCTCTCGACAAGAGAGTAGGCAAGTATATGGACGATGGAAAACGCAAATTGCGTGAGGAAATAAAACTCCTCCGAGAAGGTAAGCTTAAGAGTCAATTAAAAACTCATGTTAGGGACATGATAATCCTTCCTGATATGATTGGTCTTTCTATAAGCGTATATAATGGAAAGGAATTTACTCCTGTTCACATAAGGCCGGAGATGACAGGACATTATCTAGGTGAATATGCCATCACAAATAAAAGAGTCCAGCATGGAAGTCCTGGCGTAGGATCATCGAGATCCAGTTTGTATGTTCCATTAAAGTGATAGAATTATGCCAAATTACTCCTATGCCTTTCAAAATTTTGATAAAACAAAACATGTGAGAGCTGCAATCAGAGAAAAAGATATTTCTCATAAGCATTCACGCGAAGTGGCTGTTGCAATAAAGGGAATGTCCATCGAAAAAGCAAGAGATTTTTTGAACGATGTTATTAGAAGAAAAGTTGCAGTTCCATATAGAAGATATAACAATGAAGTTGCACATCGTTCAAATGTTCGTGATGGTTTTTTTGCAGGTAGGTTCCCACAAAAAGCAGCAAAAGAATTTTTAAAACTTCTTGATAATTTAGAAACAAATGCCGAGTATAAAGGTATGGACCTAGATAGATTAAGGATTGTTAGTGCAGTGGTTCATAAAGGAACAAGACTTGAACGGTTTACACCTCGCGCCATGGGAAGAGCAAGTCCAAAGTTTGATAATCTGATTCATGTTGAATTAGTAGCACAGGAGGGTAGATCAATATAATGAGCGCTGTAAAGAATGTAATGAAGAATAATTATCGAAATATGGAACTCAACGAATATCTTGCAGAAAGTCTAAAAGATGCAGGTTTTGGCGGCGTAGATGTACAAAAGACTCCAATAGGAACTAGACTAACACTTTATGTTACAAGGCCTGGTTTAGTGATTGGTAGAAAAGGTA
The DNA here is from genome assembly GCA_021155845.1 of Nitrososphaeraceae archaeon. The sequence continues at coordinate 2,720 of JAJNBK010000022.1, read as the reverse complement.
CGGGTATTAAGGATCTAACAGCGAGACTTGAACAGAATTTTGGCTTAACAAATCCTCAGATTTCTGTTTTAGAAGTACCCATTCCTGAACTGAACCCAAAAATAATGAGCAATAGAATCGCGCAATTAATTGAGCGAGGTACTGCTTTTAGACGAGCCTCCCTTTGGACTATTAACACCATTATGAATTCTGGCGCCTTAGGAGTAGAGGTATCGGTGGCAGGCAAACTAAGGAGTGAGCGCGCTCATTTTGAAAAACACTCTGCAGGCATAATACCAAAGAGTGGAGATGTTGCTGAGAGGGTCGTGAAGGTTGGAGTTAGTCATGTCTTAACAAAAATGGGACTAATGGGAATACAGTTAAGAATTGCATTAAAAAATGAAGTCCCACAAGAATTTGAATTATCTGATGTGTCAACAAATACTAAACGACAAGACGTAGAATTCCAGAAACCAATTACTGCTGACTCAACACTGTCAAAAGATACAATCGATGCACCAACAGCAATGGCTTCTTCAACACAAGAGCAGGAAGCAGTAGTGAATAGAGGGAATACAAATGGCCAGAGTTAAATTAAAAACTCTACGTGAGATGAATGACAGTGATTTGTCGGATAAATTATCTGACCTAAAGGCTGATCTTGCTAAACTGAGATCTGAAGGTGCAAAAGGTACTCTCAAAAAACGAACCGGAGATATACGGTGGGTGCGCAGGGACATCGCTCGTATAATGACGCTGCTAAATGAAGGAGAAGAGAATAGAAATGATTAGTGCAGAAAACATTTTAGCCCATGAATTAATTGGACTAGATGTGGAAATAACTAAGAAAGATAATCTTATACCTTCTTCTAAGTTGTACGGCAAAATAGTATTCGAAACAAAGAATATGATTTTACTTAAAACTATTTTTGGAATCAAAGGAGTACCAAAGGCAATCATTAAAAAAGCGAGAATTATACTATTGGGGGGCGATTGCTTTATAAATGGTTGCTCATTGATAGAAAGACCTGAGGATCGCGTATCCCGAATCTTTGAGTTGAAAAAGAATGGTTAGAAACATTGGAATCTCAGTTAATCCTCCTAGAAAGTCATGCGACGACAAATTGTGCCCGTTTCATGGTACTTTACCAGTGAGAGGAAAATTATTTACAGGAACAATACTGAGCTCTAAAGCTAAGAAGATGGTGGTAGTAGCAAGAGAATATCCTCGTCCAGTTTCAAAGTACAAGAGATATGAAAGAAGTATGTCAAAAATGCATGCATACTTGCCAGAGTGTATTGATGTTCAAGAAGGGGAAGAAGTATTAATTGCTGAATGCAGGCATCTATCAAAAACAGTTTCCTTTGTTGTAATTGAGGTGAGCAATAAGAATGGCAGCTAAAACAAGGGCTGTTTCGGCAAAAGGAGTAGCAGAGTTTCGTCCCTATATCACTAAAGCTTTACCAATAACCGCTGAATTAGCTTGTGTCGACAATACTGGTGCAAAGGTACTTCGAATTGCACAAGTTACACGATACAAAGGAAGGCACTCCAGATTACCTGCAGCTGCTGTTGGAGACTTTGTTACAGTGACGGTCAAAAAGGGACCCGCCGAACTTCGAAAGCAAATCTTCGGAGCAGTAATTGTAAGGCAGAAATACCCAATCAGACGATTGAATGGGGTGCGCGTGACTTTTGAAGACAATGCAGCAGTTCTTGTCACCCCCGAGGGAGAGATTAAAGGAACTGATATAAAAGGACCAGTAGCTGCAGAAGCAGCAGAGAAATGGCCAAGAATTGCCAATCTGGCATCATTCATAATTTAGGAGTTGGATAAGAAAACGACGAATATAAATTCAAAAATGTTGCATACTCCAAAACACGTCAGGGATGCTATGATTCATTCTACATTAGCTGACAATTTACGTGAAGAATATGGAAAGAGAAGTATACGGGTAATAAAGGGTGATAACGTCAGAGTTATGAGAGGCGAATATAACGGAATTGAAGGTAAAATAGAAAAAGTCAATACTCAGAGAGGAACACTAGCAATTGAAGGAATACAACGGGAAAAAGTTCGAGGTGGTAACGTAAAAGTCCAGATACATGCGTCTAATGTTAAGATAATAGGACTAAACTTGGATGATAAGAAGAGAGAGAATAGGCTGCATGGTGACACAAATTCACAAAAAGTAAATGTGAAAAATAAAAAGTTGACAAAAATATTATCAAGAAATAGAAAGAACGACGAAAAGGATCAAGGATGAAAAAATGGCCAAGAAAGGAGGAGATACTCGAGTGAAGCGGCAGATGGCTCCAACATTCTGGGAGATCAGGAGAAAAGAAAGCCAATTCGTATTACGAGTGAAACCTGGCTCTCATTCAAAGGATAGAGCATATCCATTGGGAATCGTTCTTAGAGATGTGTTAAAACTGGCAAGTACAATGCATGAAGCAGAACGAATTGTTAATGCAGGAAAAGTGAAAGTTGATGGAATTATCATAAAGGATATCAACTTTGCAATAGGTTTGATGGATGTAGTAGAACTTGTTCCGATAGGCCAATCGTACCGCTTCGTTCCAAAGAATTCTGAATTGTTAGTGCCTATTAATATTAGTGATGATGAGAAAACACAAAAATTAGTAAAAGTTACAAGTAAAGTAACGATAAAAGGAAAGAAAATTCAGTATGGTTTTCATGACGGAAAAACGCTAATTAGCGATCAAAAGCTAATGGTTG
>JAJNBK010000377.1 GCA_021155845.1 Nitrososphaeraceae archaeon | reverse complement strand
GTTAAATCATGAACTTTTCTTTCTTTCTACATCTGCCATAGACTTTCTTACTGTTTCTATTTTCTTCTTTCTTCTTGGCTGAATTATTAGCACATATAATGATCCAACAATGTATATAGATAATAGAATAAACTGGGCAACGATTGTCTCGAGCGTTGGATGAATTCCAGTCATTGTTGCAAGGTTAATATCGAGACGAGGAATAGTTCCAAACATATGGGTTGTAGAAATGTATCCTACTTCTTGGAATTCTCGTATTGCGTTACCCATAAATGCTATTGACATATAAGCTCCAACTCCCATTGTTAATCCAAACAATACCCTTAGAGGCAATTTTTTACCTAATTTTCTTATAAGAAATACTATTCCGACTATTATTGTAAGGCCCAATGTCATTCCAGCTATAACATACCATTCCATATATTTGGCAAAAGATAACATCGCCTGATAAAACAGAACAGTTTCAAATCCTTCTCTGTAAACGGTAAAGAATGAGAGCATTATAAATACTGTCACACCTCCAGTAGTTGTTGCTTTCCAGACCTTTGCTTTCACGAATTCTATCCATTTCTTTGTTTCAATTCTATTGAGAACCCAGAAGCTAACCCAAAATAACACTGCCACGGCTGAAATGCCAGCAATTGCTTCAATTAATTCTCTGCTGGCACCAGATATCTCGATAATATATTCTGCGATAAACCAGGTTACTCCAGTTGCAGCGGCTGCAAGTACTATGCCATAGTAAATGTGCTTTTTAAAGCGCTGATTTCTAGAAGCTTCTAGATATGTAAGTATTGCACCAATAATCAATGCAGATTCCAAGCCTTCTCTAAAAATAATAGAAAATGATGTCGAGAATGCTATTGTAGGAGCGACAATGCCAGTACCGGATACAAGCCGTTCCGATTCATCAAGGCCATTTCTAATTTCTATTGTATTTGATTCTATTTCTTCATATGGTGACTGTGATTGAATAAGGTTTCGTAATTCTGCAAATTTTATTTCCATTTCCAGTGTAAAATCTGGGTCTATCGGTCGTAAAGGAATCTCGATATTTTCATAGCTATCCAAGTATGCAGAGCGAGAGGTTAATAGAGCTTCATTATATCTTTCTGCTTTGTATTGGAGAAGCATTTCGTCAAGCTTCTTTCTTATCTGATCGATGTTGTTCCGGACAGCCTCCTTTGCAGAATCCTGTGCTTCGCCCATTTCTTTTCTTTCACCCGTATACACTCCAAAACCCTTGCTCAGATCTTGAATATCAGTAAAAGCAGTTACTCTTGAAGTAGCACTAATATTACCGCTTTCTTGTAACTGATTGAAAGAAGGATCGTTTTTCAAAAGATCTTCTGCAATATCAATTTTTTCAAGAATTCCATTGATAAAAGACTCTAAATTTTCAGCAGATTCTCTTTCCCTGAGCATTTGTCTTAGCTTCTCTCTCATATCTATTTCGATATCAGACATTAGTTGTGGATCATGCTTTTCTATTGGAGCTTCCAAGTATTCATAATTATCTAGGTATGCAGTTATTGCATTCTTGTCAGCTGACTTATAATCTCCATTTTCCTTTACTTCCGTAATGATATTAGATAATAGAGTTCTTATTGTAGAGAAATATTTTGTATGATCTCCTGCAAGTTCGCTGCGATCTGTTTTTTGGCTAATAGAATTCTCTATTTGTCTGAAGAAAGAACTGATCTCGTTTCTTCTTCTTTCATCTATAGAATCTGATATTTTATTATAATTTGATTTGGATACATTAACCAAACCTAGTGCATTCTCATAATCAACCTTACTGAATTTTTTGTTATTATCTGTTTGTTGCTGGTCTATTGGCCCTGCTATAGCAGCAGCTTCAGATAGTTGATATGATTTACCTGTATCCCTTAAAAGAAAAACAATAGTATGTGCTATCATTATTTTGTTTGATAAAAGATCCTTGCCTATAGATTGATTGGAAATATTGTCTAAAAGTCCTTCAATTTCTGTTAAATCATTTTTTATTTTGCCTTTTGAATCTGCTTCTTCAAGAGTCTTTATAATAATGGGTAGATCTATTAATAAAGACTCAAGCCTTAAGGCCGATTTGGAATTAATATCATTCAACTGGCTCTTAATGGAGGGAAATATCGCAGAATGTGGAATATATGAATGAGCAAATGCCATATCATTATCGCCTACAGCCAGACTCCTTTCAGTTAACAAAATTTGGTTTCGAATTCTTTCAATGTTTACCATTACGATAAGCCGATTTGGATCAGGCAGCGATGTTGTTGATGTTATTGTTCCCGTTGTTTGTGCATAGCTCAAATTGTTTAATGAAGGCAATGCTAACATGAAAATTAGCAAACTACCAAATAGGATTGTAATACAAGACACCTTTTTTTGTTGTGACATTTTTGATTTTGCTAAATTCTTCCACATCTGGCAAATCACAATTTCTTATTTTAAGCCATGATTTCCTTTCAAATACATATTATTATTAGCCTCAACAAATGAGAACATAATAACCATATTTAGAAATACATCTAATTCTCAAGTCAGAGAATCATGATCATTGAAGGCCAGGGGATAGCAATTATTATGCTTAAAATAGAGAGGGACATATTGTACTGTCTACTACATGAAACAAACTTACTGCACAAGATGTAAAACGAATGTAGAGATAATCAATACTAAATATATCAAACTTGCAAATAGCAGGCTTGCGATTGAAGGTTATTGTGCTATATGTTCTACCAAGCTTCTTAAAACAAAAGTTATGCCAAAATCGGGTAAGAGAAAGAAACTAATAAAAATAATAAAAAGAAAAAAAGGAAGGATAAAGGGCTTTGGATCAGCTTAGCTTATTAGCGAATTTCAAGCTTCTCTAGTATATCTTCGAGGTTTTGTTCATCTTCAAGCTCAGAA
>JAJNBK010000021.1 GCA_021155845.1 Nitrososphaeraceae archaeon | reverse complement strand
GGAGAATCATATTTGAATAATGTGACCACTATAGGCCCGTTTTGGCCTTTTGCACCAAGGTGTGTATGTCCTGCTGTAACACCTGTTATGTTTGTAGCTTTTACACATGCTTCTAATTTTTAATCCTGAAAATACAAGAGTTGAAGGAAATAGCAGATTTCCTACTCATGGTGCAATAACTCCTCCTGCATGTATTCATCTTGCTTTAGAGATAGAAAAAAATGAGTACGACAATTCAAAAAATATGCTGACACAAAATTATACTGCTATTGAAAAAGAGATAGCATGGGGCAATGGAAGTGGGTCAATTTACTTTAGAGACCCTGCAGGCAATCTTGTAGAATTTGTAACTAAAGGAAACTGGCCAGTAGAAGATGGGTAACAAATCTATGGAATTGTTAGTGTATCGAAGGATCATGTGAGACGATGTGAGTAGTTAAAAGTTAGTTCGTTCCTACGTATGAAAACGGTTCAAAGCTGCCAGTGGGATTTGAAACCTCGGTTCGTGTCCTCCTTCCAGTGGGCTTCATCATTCACTATAAGAGTGGGTACAAATTAATTCTTGCTGTAATGCCAGCAGATATTTCTACTCACACTAGCTGTTATTATACTAATAAGTTCAACCCAAGGTTGATTGTCCCCATATTTAATAGGAACCATAAATTTTTGCATATTATTAAGTATGTAACAGTTTAGGCGGCTCTGTTAACTTAACTGGTTTTCAATAGGAATTCTGTAAATTTTATTCTGTTTGTTTCCAGATGTAGATATAGGATATACATCTTAAACCAATTCATTATATGCTGTCTGTCACAATCTTTTATTCTACAGGGAAAATGGTCATCAAAACATTCAGTTCTATCCTTGACCTGCTGAATAAATCTCTCCATTAGATTCTTCATTTCAATTTTGTATACAAAGTGCTTTAACCTTAACCACTTACAAGCATCACTGTACCAAAGAGCACCATCAGTAGATATGGGCTTTATTCCATATTTAGTTCTGAGCTGCTTAAGGAATCGATAGCATACAAAAATAGTTTTCTCTCTTGACAAATGAATCATCAAGCATGATTTAGTAATTGGTTCATAGGCTATCCATAACCAATAAGCCTGGCCATTTACCTTGAGTAATGTTTCATCTACAAGTATTTCTTTGACTAAATGTCTTTTTACTTTAAATCTATCTGCTAGTTTTGAATATTTCTGTACCCATTTCCATATTGATACATGTGTTCTTTTAATAATTGGTTCAAGCGATTTGATGCAAATCTATAGCTTCTAGAACTAAAATACAAGTACAAACCATAAGCAATCACAGCTGGGTCTGTCCTGCTGATATACTTCAGTATGTCCATGAAATTATTAGGACAGACTCAGCTTTAGATGTACAATAAAATAGGGAAGTTAACAGAGCCTATATCTCTATCCAATTATATCCCCCATGATTGTCTTCCGTCACAACAGCTTGACATGTGAGAGAATGGCAAGTCTCTAGACTACATGAAGTTGATGTACGGAACCAGCATCTAAAGCTTTTATGAATCCACTACAAGACCCTAAGCATTATTTGCAAACAATAGCATATTAATTGATAGTACAATACTAAAGACTAGGGAGAGATGGTGATACCCGAAAAGCCCATAGTCCTTGTTAGTGCAAGCCAATGCACCTAAAAACTACTCGATAGGAATAGTGTTAATTTAGAAACGAATTAAAAATTCTGCGAGGACAAAAGAGAGTTAGAAGCTAAAATATAGTTCTTGTTGTTCAGAACAATATTGCAACCAATACTTTAGCATTCGAAGAAGATCTATCGCTATATAGCTAACCAAAAAAATTTAAAAGAGATATTAGTGGGTTACTAATGCATAACTTGTTGTAAATGGTCTTTCACTAGAGGAGTATATTGCCAAACCATTTCCACCAAATGTAAATGTACCCATTTTACCGGGAGTAAGTAGTCCTTCTCTATTTCCTAAATCTGCCACTGTTATATCGTAGTTTGTTTTGCCATTATCAGGGCTCCAGATGGCTTTTGTACCTTTTTCCTCCCCTAGTTTTAAAGGTCCATGAAAAGTTAAGAATTGTATGTTTTCAGATGAGCTAAACGACAAAGTTCCTGTTTGATTTTCGTGCGAAGGAGGTATGATCCATGAAATTTGTCCAGTATTGTTTCCAATTACTTGAAAAGGAGTTGATGTAACAGTTTCCGTCTTATTGGTTTCAGACGGATCTATTTCTCTATAAATTACTGTATAATTGCCAGTGAACGGAGTTTCAGAATCTGTGTGAACTGCAACAGCATTTGCTGCAAACTGCCATGTCCCTATTTTTTGATCTGATTCCTTCGTTGATACTGCATACCATATATTACCACCATCCATTGACGCGATTAATTGTCCTTTTTTATCATCAGTTAAATTGACTGGCCCAATAAACGACACTGGTTGAACATCTGTTGTTGCTGAATAAGCTAAAATACCTTCATAAAGCTTCCCCGTATCGGGAAGGACTAGAATTATTTCATGTTTTGTGTTTTGTATATCTGTGTGTATTTCTGTAGAAGAATTTAATGTTCCTGATAAAGCTTTCCATGGACCGCTAACCGGCAATGACGAAGTCTCATTCATCTTGCGATTTTCCGCTTCTTTTATTGCAGATATCATTTCACTGTGATCTATACTACTAATGTTTGGTGTTTGTAATGATATTTTTTGGTATATGTTAGACAGATCATTTAATTCTAATATAGAATCTACATTGCTAATTTTAGAATTAGGTACTATATTTGAATATAATGTGCTTGACTCTAATGCTAATGATTTTGTTGGGATTTGACTAAATAGTATTCCTAATGTTACTAATGTTAAAACAAAAATTTTGATGTCCATTTTAAAGATGGCACGTATAAAAACATAACTAAAATTAAATATAAAAGCGTTTTTACAATAGTAAAGGTTATGATTACACTTGGAATCCGATTTACCGGAAATATTCATAAACAAGTTTAAGTTTAGCATCACTAGCGATGAAGACATCAACTGAAGACGATAGTTTAGATGTCGTAATTATTGGAGGAGGAGTTGCAGGGCTTACTACTGCCGTATTGCTTGCTCGTAAAGGAAAGGCAGTAACGTTGTTTGAACAATCGTCAAATGAAGTTGGAGGCCGTGCTAGGACTACAACAATTCATGGTTTTTGCTTCAATCAGTGACCACATGCACTGTATCTCACTGATTCAGGCGATTCAGTCTTAAAGGAGCTAGGTATTGCCCACTCTGGGGGTATTTCTGGAGGGAAAGGAGCTTCTTATCTAATAAAAGATGGAAAGAAATACCAAGTATCATATGATTATAGCGGAGAATCGTCTGCCAATAGTGAAAAAAAGGAGATGAAGTAAGTCTCGGTCAGTTCTTGAATTCACTTGCTCAGATTGATTTTTCACAATTAGAAAGTGTCGCTGTACAAGAATGGTTGGCAAAAAAATACGCGATAAAAACTTAGCTGAGACGATCAAGACATATTTAAGACTATATACTTATGGAAACGATCCAGATATTCAGAGCGTCGGCTCGGCGCTTCGCCAGCTTTATGCCGCCGGACCCATGTATATAGATGGGGGTTGGCAAACGCTTGTAAATGGGCTTCTGGCTGCAGCCTAAAATGGCAAGGCAAAGATTGTTAAGGGAAAAAAAGTAACGAGGGTAGAAAGAACAGATTCTTCTAGATGGTTAGTTACGCTCTCTGACAAGACCCAAGTATCAGCAAAGATAGTTGTAATAGCGCAGGTCCAAAAGATGCCTACAGTCTTTTCAATGATAATGAGAGACCCAAGATGGTGTCAAAGGCGGCAAAAGAAGCGAGACCTATACGCATGGCGTGTTTGGATGTCGCTCTTAACAACCTCCCAGACAAAGATGCCTTATTTGCTCTTGGAGTGGACTTAGCCCTATATTTTTCGGTTCATTCTGCATATGCAAAGCTTGCTCCTGAGGGCGGTTCACTTATCCATGTAGCAGAACATCTGGGCAGTTGGATCGAGCCAAAACCAAGAGAGGATCAACAGGAGTTAGAAGAGCTCCTTGATTTGATGCAGCCTGGATGGAGACAGGTGATTATTAAGAAAAGACCATTGCCCAATATGTTAGTCTCTAATGCTGTTGTTACAGCTGCAGCAGGTGGATTGGCTGGAAGACCTGATGAAAAATTGGAGACAATCTGTATATAGTGGGAGACTGGGTAGGCAAGGAGGGATTGTTGTCTAATGCATCTTTTGCAAGTGCAAAGCGTGCTGCTGATCTTATTTTAGATGCATGAACTGAAAGAAGTTGCCAAGATTATTATGAAATAGTCACGTGCCTGTCAAGTATTGAGTCAAGTTGGTTGTCACATCTTAATGCAACAGACTATATATTGTAAATTGGCATTCTGAACATAGATGGATGCACGTCCTTCAAGTGATCTCCCTTTTCGGAAGCTCCTAGATAATGTACAGGGAAGCTCCGAATTCGTCATAGCAGTCATTATTGATGTAAGAGGTTTTTCGTCCTTTGCTATGAAGGTTGAATCCGTTCAGACTACTGCCTTTTTGAAAAGGATATACATTGAGATGATAGATAGGTACTTTGGGAACGCTTCATTCGTCAAACCTACTGGTGATGGGCTGCTTTTGGCATTTCCCCATGATGAGACTAATCTTAAAGAAGTCGCCTCTTACGTAGTGATGTCTTCGCTGGCTTGCCTTGCCGATTTTGCCAAACTCTGCGACGGAGATGACATGATTAATTTCAATACCCCTGACAAGGTAGGGATTGGAATTTCTAGAGGTGCTGCGACCAATGTTGTCTCACATGGATCAACAATCGACTATTCTGGAAGACCGTTCAACATAGCATCGAGACTCATGGATCTTGCCAGACCCAGTGGAATTATACTGGATTCGAAGTTCGGAGAAAATCTCATACCCTCTAACGTAAAAGGCAAATTCTCGAGTGCTGATGTGTACTTGCGTGGAATTACAGATGATGCATTGACGAAAATCTATTACTCGAAAGATACTACTGTAATTCCATCCGAGAAAACGAAGTTGCCCAAACCTATTAATGATGCCTGTCTTCCTGAATGAATCATCTTTTCGCATCGCATGTAGTGTTGCTTTCCAGTACTTATTATTAGTAATAGAAACCACAACATGGAAATGAAATGTGATAGGGTATTCTAACACATTTCTTGACGGTGGCAGATCCGAAACGATCTGAAGAGTTTTATCTTCGAGTTTTTGGAGGAGAGGTAATTCGCAGTGGAGAGCCCACCATCATCCAAATTGCAAATAGCTGGGTAGTTTTCATATGTACATATATACAATGCAACATTCAGGTTATGGATCTGACAAACTTAGATTATTGCCTATGCTAACAAATTCTGCGCTATACTGGCAGGAGATCTTTCTAGAAAATCTGAAAAAGATGATAGTAAATCTTTTAATAGATTTATTAGGAATAATAAATAAGATGCAGTTTAATCTATTTGAAACAAGATTCAAGTGTAATATATGTGGAAAAATTTTCACAACAAAACCTCTGCTGAACAAACATCGTAAAGAAGAACATAACAAGTAAAAATCCTTTTTTATTAATCACCTTAATATTTTAGTCATGAGTGAAGGTACACGACATCAGTATGGACTACCAGTTTCAGCATTCTTAGGAGGTATATCATTTACTATTATGGCTTTTTTGATAGACATGGATACGGATAACAAGTTTCATTATCCAATGATAGATAATATACCAAATTTTATGGAACTATCAGAATTGGTTATTGTAGGATTAGCTGCCTCGGGGATTTTCTTTATTGTGTCGAGTATAGGAATGATACCTGTTGCAAGCGGTAGAATTAGGGAAGTCTCACCAATGGCTAGGTGTGCATACACTTGCTTGTTAGTTGGATTCTATATATTATGTGGAGTTATTGCATTATTACTACTTCCTTATTCGACCATAGGTGCCGTAGCGGTTGCGATAATCTCAGTTGTAGTTATTGTTCTGTACTCAAGTCTTTATGGCAGATTTGAAGAATAATATGGTACAGAAAACTTAAAACCTGTGGATCATCATCAACAGTCAGAATTACAGGTTTCATATTATTGCTATATATTATAATGACAGCAACTTATTTACACTTATATGCTAACAACCTCTTTTACTTTATGACTAATACAAGCAAACATGATACGTAATTATTGCGCCGACGCGACTTATTCAGGATGGTTGATTTTACGTTTTATTAGGCTGGCACTGACATCCAAATCTTCTTCTAATGGGAAGTGTCCAGTATTTAATAAATGAACTTCCACATCATTAAGGTCCTTCTGGAATG
>JAJNBK010000020.1 GCA_021155845.1 Nitrososphaeraceae archaeon | reverse complement strand
AACAGGCGTGTCATTGATTCCATTCGCAACTTTTCCTATTGTATTGGCAGTGCAAGGATATACAACAATCAAATCGGACATATTGTAGTCTGCAAGGGCGATGTGTTCAAGATCTCCTGTTATCTTCGTAACAACATTATTGCCGGTAGCCCACTTCATCATTTCTGGAGTAAGCAACGTTGATCCGACAGCCTCTGACATTACGGTATAAACCTCAGCGCCATGTCGTATAAGCTGACGCGCTAAGTCAATCGATCTATAGGCCGCTACACTACCTGTGATACATAAGACGATTTTCTTTCCTTCTATCTCCCGTCCATCTGTTCCTGTAATATCTCTTGAGGAGTAAAATTCTGTTCTTCTTTTTGCATCCATTATATTATTTTTTTCTCCTGTAACGTCTTTTTTATTTGCTCAAGATCAGCGGGAGATGTATGAAAGATGTTTTCTTCATTTGGAAACTTGCTTGACTTCACGTCACTAATATAGACCGAAACAGCCTCGAAAATAGACTTAGATACCTCTGCATATCGTTTTACAAATTTGGGTTTAATATCTTCATAGATTCCAAGCATATCGTGCAGTACAAGTACTTGGCCATCGCAGCTCGAACCAGAACCTATGCCAATAGTGGGTATAGAGATATTTTTACTAATGATGTCTGCTACCTCGCTTGTCACCATCTCTAATACAATACTAAATACCCCTGCTTCTTCGAGTGCTTTAGCATCTTCAATTAATTTTAATGCTGACATCTTTGTCTTTCCCTGTAACCTATAGCCTTCCCATAAAATAGTTGTCTGAGGCTTCAGACCAATATGTCCCATGACAGGAATTCCTGTCTTAACAATAGCTTTGACCGTATCGATTATTTCAATACCACCTTCGAGTTTTACAGCATGGCATCCAACTTTGATAAATCTAATAGCATTTGCTATAGCTTCACTTGTAGAAATCTGATATGATCCAAAGGGCATATCAGCAATTATCATCGCTCTCTTTACACCTCGTGAGACAGCACTGCAAAATGTCAGCATTTCTTCCATGTTTATTTGATTTGTAGTAGGATAACCAAGCATCACCATACCTGCGCTATCTCCAACTAACAAGACGTCTACTCCTGCCCTATCACAAATTGAAGCAGTAGAATAGTCATAAGCAGTTAAAACAGAGATTTTTTCTAATTTTTGTTTCATCATCACAATATCCTTTACACTAAGCCTTTTTCTGTTAAAAATGCTGTTATCTATGTCTTGCATTCACACCACATCGGATAATTTCAAGTGATACTGAGAGATTCTTGCTCTTGTCAAATTCATTTACAATCTTTTTGAGAATTTCGCCGCTTTTCTGTTTTAGCTGTTTTGCTTCTATAGCCATTGCGGGCAAGGCTCGAATAACGTTATCTACGACTGTAATTGTTGCAGCTTTTGATGTTCTTGATAAAGGATTAAGATCTATGGCAATTACTTTTTTACGCATTTTAACAAGAGCCTCTGTTCGATCACCATCTTCTAGCGGAACAAGTACAGTATCAGCTTTGTAGATGCCATCATAATCTACCATTCTACGCTCGCTTCGTAACTTCGGAATTCTGGCTGAACCTCTGCTCCTGGTTCCTAGGACTGTCTTTGCACCCATTTTTTTTAGTTCTTTTTCAATTGCTATCTCTCGCTCTTTGGTCCAATAAAATAGATTGACTTCTATATCCGCATTGATTAAATTACTTAATTCAACAACTTCCTTTGAACATAGTGCAGCAACATTACCATTAACTGAAATCACAGGATGAACGGCAAGTAAAAGCAAAGAACATGCAGCCCTTATAGCTGTACGTGCAGTTTCAGTTGTGTCTTCGCCCAACAAATAATCAAAAGTCTCTCCTCTTCCATGAGCGATCAAACCCTCTTGTGCCACGATACCATTTTTAAAGCCATTTACAAGCAATTCCCTTATGTAAAGCGATTTTGCTCTCGGGTGACTTGATGGAATAATAGTTCTATGCATAGTTATCTATAGAACTCTCGCTCCAGTATTATCTATATTGCATACAATTAAGGCACCTTCAAAACTCTTCAAACACTGTTTCGCAAAATTCACTCTGTCTAAAGGTACAATCGTAAAAATTGTCTCTCCAAATAACGCAACTCCTGCTTCAATTCCGTGAGATTTTAGGATTTTTAATGGCTCCTTACATCTACGTTGGGTTAATCCAAGATTGTCAGCAAATTGGTAAGACATACTTAAGAATTCATCGATGTCTCGTGAGGTTTTCAATCTTTCTAACATCTTTTCACCGAGTTGATTTGCCAGGCTCACATGATCACTAAGAAATAATTTGGTAGAAAGCGGAGCAATGCATAAAACTACAGCTTTATAGTCTTTGAGATCAATTTTTTCTATAAAACCTACACCAGGAGCACCAATACTAGTTCGTATTTCAAATCCCCCGGAAAATTCCGCAATCACGGTTCCTAAGCCTGTTTTGCAAGTAATCTCTGCATGATGTGCAATTTGTGCTACCTTGTATTTGCTAAGTTTTGTGTCAAGGGCTTCATTGAGAGCATAGGAAAGACTTAGCGCTCCTGCTCCACTAGAACCTAATCCAAAGCCTATTGGGATATTAGTTTTATGCTTTATATTAATATAATATGGTTTATGGACAAATCCAAGATACTTCTCTACAATCCATTTGGATACATTGGCATCTACGACTTTGCTATTAATAGAAATTTGATAATTTGGTGTCTGATGTTCAAAGACTTCTACAACAGTTGTAATTCCACGATCAATAGAAAATCCAGCGCCCTTTGAACCCGCATGGAGATAGTCACCTGTTTCAGCAGGTTTTATGACGATACCAGTAATGTGACCAGGACTAAATGCCTTAGCTGTTGCCACCGGGGTCGCGAGTACTGATGCCACATGTAAATATATAATTAACGAAAAATATAAAAATATTGTTTAATTAGTTTAAATTGGTATAAATTAATCCTATGTCTCGGTATGCACGAAGGTTACAGAAAATAGGGAGTAGCATGCTACTATCTTTACCTAGCGAATGGGTAAAGAACAACAACTTGAAAAAAGGTAATATGGTAATGATCGAAGTTAACAGAAATAACTCCATCTCATTATATCCTTCTGATATAGACGCTGAAGATGTAAAGGAGGTAAATATTCCACATCCTCAACTATCTATGGATAGCCTTACAAATCAAATCTATGGTGCCTATCTGCTCGGGTATAATATCATACGCATTAAAGGAAAGTCTCAAATATCTTTTGATGACCGAGAGCTTATCAAGCTTGCAATGAGAAAACTTGTAGGACTAGAAATCGTTGATGAGAATGGATCTAATATAATTTCGCAGTTCTTGCTAGATGCAAATACATTGGATGCTGAGAAGATTCTTAGACGAATGAGTTCTATCGTAGCAGGTATGTATAAAGATACGCTACTAGGGATTCGAAAAAAGGAAAATGGTAGTGAGAAATCCATTGTTAGTCGAGATGATGAAGTAGACCGACAATATTTTTTACTCGTGAGGTTGATACGAAGTGCAATGATGGATCAGAAACTGGCGAGCAAACTCAATTTAAGCAATATTGATATTTTGGATTATCGAATAGCTGCAAATCATTTGGAGAGTGCTGGAGATTATATTACTGATTTTGCAGCAGCTTTGCCTATTATTTCCCATGATAATCTCATCGAAGAGATAATTCAAGCTGCCTCCTTGATCGAGAAAATGCAGGAGAAATCTATTGCTGGTTTTATAAATAAGAATCGAGATGAATCAAATGAAGTCATCAAAATCTATAGCAAATTTAATGGCCTGTTGAATTTAACAAAGGAACTTTCTGCGCAGACAGATATAGACAAAAAGGATGCTCCAATTGCGCTTCTTAATTCTATCTTTTCAATGGATAAGATTGCAAGATGCTGGGTTGACATAGCTGATTTAGTAAAGCCGGTATATTTAACAGCGGCTTTGCGAAATGCTTAAGATTCTAAATCGAAAAAACTGTTGTATTTATCGGTTACAGCTATACTTAGTCTTTGAAAAATAAGGCGGTTTGTAGCACCTGAAAATATCTTTCATCAAACTGATAATTAAAGAATGAGGACAGTCTTCTAGTATCTAATTTTTATTAGTATCCGATCCGTTGTGTCTCTAATAGGTAGATCTTCTATTCGCTATAGGAATAACCTAGTAACAAAGTACCACAATTATAGACATCTTTTAATTATAACGAAGCTATGCATGATTCATTTGATTTGATCGTATTATATAATTTTAAAAAATAAACATTTAATGTTATTATTTAGCGTTGAGTTATACTTAATTAATAAAGCAAGATAATATAATATTAAATAAATTAAATATATAAAATTGATTTATAATATTGACACAGAATCTAATTAATTACCACAAGTAGTATTTTTTTATATTATGGGAGACATGCTGAGAGACATAAGGGATTCTACTTCTTATACAGCCAAAATTTTGCATGAACTCGGTTCATCAGAAGTGCACAACTCCTTGGAGAGAATAAGAGAAACTGCTACGATAGCGCAATCAATAATCGAATCTTTTAAGGACCCACAGATGGTGAAGAATCTAGAAAATCTTCGCATAACAGCTGAGGCTATGCAAAATATCACTGTGAAAGTTGAAAAGATGGTAAAAGAAATTAAGCAGACAGGTGTAATTGATGAAGCAAGCACAACTATTAAGTCAGCTAGAAACACTATAGAATCTTCAGAGACTAATCAAAACCTTGCTGAAATGATCTCTGCAATTCGAGAAATGTTACAATCAATTGGTGGCCTATTGGAACAATTAAAAATTACAATTGCATCTTCAAAAAGAACAGGCTCTATACATATAACTAAACAAGCCCTAGATCATGCATCAACGATCTATGAGAATATAGAAGATGCATAGAGTCATAACTAAATAGCATTAATTTCATAGTCTGCTCATACATAACTGCAATTTTAGAATGAACTGGCGCATTGAATACACACCGTTCCTCTATAGAGAAAAAAGAGTTAATTTCTATAGGAGAGTTTTCTAATAACTCAATGCGACATCCAGATATTACAAGTACAATAAGCACAACAGCTATGAGTATAACCAGCTAGAATAAGAGATATGACTCCTCAACAAACTGCTGACGCTATTAAGAATATTGCTAAAAATAATCGTGAAACATCATACAAGATGCGAGAGGCAGTAAGAGCTATCCGTCAGAGTGGTGCAATTGACGAGCTCACAGAGGCGGTTCGTGAAGCTACGATAGCAGCTCGCGATAGTGCACAGACAGTACAGCAAAATGTAAGCAGAACACAACAGACACAAACTGCAAGAAATCAACCCCAACTGACTGAAAACATTGCGTGAAGGAAAAAATCGGAAGGGTCCTCTCGCTAGTATTTCGTGATGGTGGAACTATTATGATATTGTCACTTAGCCTCACATTTCTTTATGATTATCTTTCAAAGAAATAGAACATATATTGAAGACATTAGTTATGGATTGTATCTATATATTTTTTTACATTTGTCATTAAGACGGCAAAAAGCATTATCCTGCAAATTTGTTAATAGAAGCCATGTATCAATATGGAAATGGATCCAAAAATATAAACCACAAAGGATTTCCCTTAAACGAATAAGGATTTTGAATTTATAATTGAGGAAACTCAAATTAAAGTAGGCAGCAGTTATTTTTGGATATGGTGAGATGTAATTAATCCTATCCACAAAATCATTCTTAGCATTCATCTTTCGATAGAAAGTAATATCTTTGTTGCAGAAATACTTTTATATTCATTAGTAAACAAATACGGAAAGCATAGCGTTTCATCAGATATGGTGGTGGTAGTTGGTATCCACAAGCATGTAAATTTTTGCAGCTAAAACATCATCTTCATTCGACGTATGATGATTTGACGTATGATGAGAAAGATAACATTAAAAGAACTATTTAGTATATCAAAGACAGAACTGAATGTGTTTTGATGATTACATTCCATTTGCTAAAAATATTAAGAATAAATGCGAATTAATACATGTTGTCAATTGGTTTAATCTTTTTGTTAATTATTATTATAATGAGGAGGTAAGCCTCTTGAGTTAACAGAGCCGCTTTTTTTACTAAATCTTAAATGGAACTTGAGCATGCTATTATAATAGCATTTAATTAGAAGAAAAAATTTTTCTGCTGACTGAAAATATTATTATAATATGAGGGGCCCTTTTTAAATAAATAGCGTCGAATAGGTGTATAATAGGTGTATTTTGAAAATTATCAACAGTTAAATTGTATTGAATATAACAGTATTGGAAAGTAAATGGTTAATTTGTTCAAACGCTGGAAACCAAAAGGGAAGATGTACAGTTTGAGATGCTTTCAATGTGGTTCCGGCTTTCTGTCAAGTTACGATCTTGAAGCACCTATATGTAGTAAATGCCTCCAAAAGGCCAAATCATTGGATTCGACTATAGACAACGAAAAGATTTGTAGAATGTGTGGCAAAAATGGTGTTATCTATGGCAAGCAAGAGTGTCATTCTTGCTATTTTGGGTTCGAGAAGAAAGAATCATCTCAATAATCCTCTAACCTTCCTGACTCGTAAACTACTTATCTGTTTATTTAAATTATCTGTTTTGGTATCCACAACTCAGAGATCAGTTTTTAAATCCCATTCTCTCAAAGACTAATCAACGACATAGGTTAGAATTACATCAATAGAATTGATAATCAGGAAAAGAGTATCATAAAAAATGTTTTGGTACTGACTTTGTCCTTCTTAGCAACTACCGAAGAGATAGTAAAAGCGAGAGCATGCAATAATGAAATGTGAGCATATTGCATTATCCTAGAGAATTGATTGAGACCATTTGGAATACGTATGTAATAAATTTGAAGTTATTAGACCATGACTGAATTGTATACATACGACCCAAAAAAATTGTTTCCTATTCTAAAGCTTTCCATCGTATATTTGATGAATGCAATTTACATCGGAGGCTATTCTAAACCTGTGCATGGAATTGGGAGGTTCGTTATATAGATTTATAGATGGATCGATGCACTCTCATATCACAGGGAGACAACTGCCAAGTTCATATCAATTCAAAATTAAGATCAGTATCTGAAGATGAAACTTTATGGTTAAGTCTATTCATTGATGAAAATATCTCATTTGTTGGAAAAGTGTAAAACAGGCGATCAACATAGAATAGATGCAGAATGGCATGGTTACTAACTATATTTCCAGTATTGGTGTATGAATTAATCAAGAACAGAATCACAATTAATGTGCCAATAACTGCTGCTAAAATTATAATTCTCAATTTTATATCACTTAATATGATCTTCTTTTTTCCTTTTTCTGATCGTTCTCTAACTTTCTTTACTGCTTCCTCTTTTCTCTTTTTTGCTTTCTTTGAATTCAGTATGGGTGTTTTTTTCAATACAGATCCATCTGAAATAGTTTTTTGAACCTCGTAAAGTAGGACTTCTCCTCGTTTAGATTTCTCATTGAAGACTTCTAGCGCTAGAGAGTAGTCATCTTTTTCCTGATGTGATTTTTTGCCTAGACTGCTAGTCCATTCTATAACCCATGTTTTAGTTAAATCATGTGAACCTTCTTTTGAATCCTTATTATTACCATTGTTCAATAACTTTCTTAAGACTTGTTATAAAACTACAATTTATAAATACCTACCTTTTCCTGCTTCCATTCAACAGTTTATTCTATAATCAAAACTAAAAGCAGAAAGATTGATAATTGACTATTGTGGGAGGATTAGAAATTAACAATGTAGTACATTCAGTTCATATAAAACTAACTAATCTATTTTGTTTGACATCATATATGTATTCAGACAAAGCAGAAATTTATTTTGTATGTATACCTTTTGTGTCATCTTAGATTAGAAGAATCTCTTCTAATTGATATATTCTACATCTGTTTATAAAATATATATTGAAGTTCATCCCATTTTAGAAAGCGTCAGATTCTTTTTTCAGATTTGAATTCTTATGATACTTCAATGATATTATCACGATATTTTATGCCTTTGGTTTGAAGGAGGAAAAGCAGTTCTTCGAATGTATTTGATTATTACTATTATTAGTTCTCCTCTTCGCATTTCTATCAGTTGATTGCTGTCACTTCTTCCTAGTGAAATCATCGTAATTTTGTTTTTATGACATCAGAGACAGAAGATATTATTGCATACGGATGCATAAGGAACTTGTTTAGAAACTTCTCGTTTGTTCGAGTGTTATCTAACCTTACGGTAAGAGACGCTTACAGAATTATTATTATAGCAACGCTCAATTCATTGCAATAAATCAGATTATTCTTTTATGAATCTCATAAGACATAATAAAAGATTTATACAGTCCTATATTCAACACTTTCTTATCTGTCCCTATAAAAATAACTTATAATTATTTATTTGTCATTTAAGACTGTGATAACATTTCCTTTGACGGTATTTGAATATTTATCTCTTATTCTATCGCCAATATATAACCTGTAATACTACAGATATGATCTTATAAAATTACTTAACTAATAATTATGATATTAGATTGTGAATCTGCGGTCCAAATCTTTCGTAGATAATGAATCTCTCATAATACCATCAGTCGTCCTAACAATATTTTAATAATTTTCAACTTAGATGTTAATGGTGGAGCAATAACGAGTATGAACAGATAAATTATCAGTTTTATGAAACTTTCGTCATCTTCTATGGCGGGTATTGGAGCAGCGAGAACTGTTGCTATTGATGTAGATTCTGTTTTAGCTGATGTCATACTGGTATGGACAAAGGAGTATAATAAACGTAGGCATGCAAGAATTACTAAAAGAGAAATTATAGTCTGGGATATTCCAAAAATTCTTCCTGTTAGTCAAAATGAAATCTATCAACTTTTTAGCTATATATGGA
>JAJNBK010000376.1 GCA_021155845.1 Nitrososphaeraceae archaeon | reverse complement strand
TTCCATCACTGGTATGCGAAGTAATGTCTACCTTGAATGGTGCAAACTTAATTAGAACACACAATGTAAGGGAGACAGTGCAGGCACTTACGATGTTAAGATTACTTCATTAATGATCTGAAGATTATTATAAATGGTTATTTTAGCTCCTTCTCAATCTTTATTTAGATTATCCACACATTCTTTCTCATCTGACCATATGACTATTTTCCTAGCTTACAGCTACATAATAAACAATCAGATATTACTGATTAGTTATTATAATAAGCATTAGTAAAGAGTTTATAATACTCATAATATGAATATAACAATAAGATTTGAAAACAAAACTGTCTAGAAATATTACCATAAATATTCCGCTTGTAAGTGCAAATATGGATACAATTACAGAATCTGGAATGGCAATAGCTTTGGCCAGAGAGGGAGGAATCGGGATTATTCATAGGTTTATGACTATTGGAGACCAAGTAGACGAAGTTTTAAGAGTAAAACGTTCTGAATCGGTTATGATCGAGCAACCATATACTATCAAAGATGATATGAAAGTATATAATGCAAAGAAGATGATGCGGGAATATGGCGTATCAGGTTTGCTTGTAGAAACCGAGGATAGGACACTTGACGGCATTATTACCAATAGAGACATTATATTTGAAAAGAACATGGAACGCAAAGTTGCAGAACTGATGACTAAGAATGTTATTACTGCAAAATATGGAACTACAATGGAGCAAGCAAAAGAAATTCTTCACAAACACAGAATTGAAAAATTACCAGTAGTTGATGATAAAAAACGAATTGTAGGTCTTATTACAAGTAAAGACATTATGAAAATGGATCAGTATCCGTCTGCTTCTAAAGACAAAAAAGGCAGACTACTTGTTGGAGCCGCAGTCGGAGTAAAAGGCGACTTTTTGGAAAGAACGGAAGCACTCTTAGATGCAGGAGCCGATACAATAATAGTTGATATTGCTCACGGTCATAGCGATAATGCTATCAACACAGTAAATATGATCAAAAAAGCATTTCCAAATTGTGAACTCATCGCTGGAAACGTTGCTACCGGTGAAGGTGCAAGGGATTTAATTACAGCTGGAGTCGATGCAGTGAAAGTGGGCGTAGGTTCTGGCTCCATTTGTATTACAAGAGTAGTTACAGGGTCAGGTGTTCCGCAATTAACAGCAGTCACGGAAAGCGTTAAAGTGTCAAGAGAATACGATATTCCAGTAATTTCTGATGGTGGCATCAGAACGTCAGGAGACGCAACAAAAGCATTAGCAGCTGGGGCATCTTCTGTAATGGTTGGCAGCATGTTTGGAGGAACTGATGAGAGTCCTGGAAAAACCCTTGTCAAGAACGGAAAAAAATTCAAAATGTATAGGGGGATGGCCTCATTCTATGCATCACTTGGTAGAAAGTATAGGGAAGAAGGTTTGCAGGTTGTAGATTCTGATGATTTAAATGACTATGTCCCAGAAGGAGTTGAAGCAATGGTACCCTATAAAGGTAGTGTAGTTGAGATTATACGGCAACTTGTAGGCAAAAACAATTTCAGAAATGCAGAATAATGCAGAATTTATCAAAATTACACCTGCTGGGTATATTGAAAGTCAGCCTCACGATGTGAACTTAATGTAGGCTAGAATACTATGCTATCTATTAACTGACATAATTTTTATAAATAATACTCTATGTTAGCTTGTGATATGATAAAATCAACTACTGCTAATATATTTATCATTATTAAATCCTCATGGTCATCGTAAATTTCTGTTAGGTTATATCATTGTTCTTTTCTTTACATACGAGCTGATCAGCTAGTCTTTGTGGATCTGGTGATAGTTACGATGGTAAAGACATTAAAGAACTACAGCAGACATAATTCTGATTACCAATTCTTTTATTAGCATATTGTAAAGCTTGTCATCTTCTTCTAATATCATTGTCTTGGGAGTCTTAAATAATAATCTGTCTACCCATTGTTGACCAGACATTGAAGGGATATAAAACAGTTGTATTGGTAGCCATAAGTATTGTTGTTGTTGAGCTAGATTATAAACTAGAAAATCATATTTATTAGGGTTTGTTCTCAATGCTTCAATTATTGATGCAAGAGCGAATTGTAATAGTTCTTTATTATCTTTTAAAGTATTGATTACCTTTTCTTAACTGTTTATTGATTATAGATCCTATTCACGAGATGGCATTCTAATCTCCTTAAATATCTGACAGAAGTTTTCCCCTTATCATAAAGGTCCAGCACAATCTTTTGTTTTTCATATTTAGCTTATGTCAAATATTTTTCATAAGTTATAGAATAATCAAACATTCAAAAACTGTTATTATTGCTAACCCATTTTTTGAACCTGACATCATTCTGTCACCAACCACACATTTGCAATGAATTGCCTACTCTTATAAGAGACTGATCTAATGGTTAGCGAAGACTTTGGTTCTACATCATTCAATTATCTGCAAAATTTTAGTGCTCATATACTACATTTCTTCGCGATTGTTTTTAACTGTGTTGCATTTTCTATTCCTAGAAAAACAACTTCTATGTTTATCTAATTTTATTGAAATATAGTTAGATTTATGTACTATAAGCATAACAGGTCCATTACTCCCTATAACAAATGACTAATGTCAACAAATTAAATGTTAGAAGCGTCTATGCATGGTCAATTGGACCGAATGGAAGACATCAAAAATATAACGAGCTTGTATTCATAACTGAAGAAAGAAAAACCTCCAAGGCGAGAGATTTGTATATTGTAGAACACAGCAATTATCATAAACTCGATACCAATACCAATGATAATGATTATATATATTATACAAGATTTAGATTTAGATGTAAAAAATTTTCATAATGAATTCAAATTCTCCTATATCATCTACTTTGCCTATATCTTTATCATTGCTTGTAATTACGGGTTTTGCAATTATTTGATTTCATTCGAATTTGTTTGTCAATTCCTCATAAATATATCTCAAATTAATTGAGTAATTTTCAAACAGTTTACTTGACATATTATACGGGTTTTTATTAACTTACTGTAATATATCATATATATACAATTTCTCTTGTTTTAATACATTAATTTCTTATTCTCATTAGTCACCAATTGAATATTTATAATCTCACATGCTCAAATAATGTAGAATGTCACACAAATCATCAAAACTTATAATATTCTACTCTCTTTTGGGTGCAGGATTTATGTTCATTGTTGTCGGAATTATAATTGTATATTCATATTCAAAACCTATGGAAGTACCATTACATGGAATTCTAAATGCCGGAATGACAGACATTTTGACTCCGAATATGAATACGGGTGGAATGGCGAATATTATCATTAAAGGTTCAATTTTCAATGTTACTATTACAGATCCAATCCAACATATCATAAAATCTGAAACAAGAAGAACTTCCGATTTTAAATATAATTTTACAGCAGAAAGAGAAGGAGAACATAAAATCGAGATCAACAATATAGGTACTTCAGATTTACATATAGAAGGTCACGCTCAGAATAAGCTTAATGTAATAGCACTAAGTGGACCTCTGATGTTAATAATAACGGGTATAATTATAACAGGATTGGCCATTCGATTTAAAAAACAATAGTTTAATGAAATTCTGCTTTTTTATAAGATCCCAGAATTTTGAAAAATGCAGTTTTGTTTTTTATAGATTGCAACGCTTTCTTAATAGTTTCATCTTCACAATGACCTTCAAAATCAACATAAAAATTATATTCCCAAGGGGTTTCCTTAGTAGGACGTGATTCTATTCTAGTAAGGTTTATCTCCCGACTTGAAAACTCTTTCAGAATACCAAAGAGTGCGCCTGGTAAATGCTTGACAGAAAATATAATAGAGGTCCTATCATGACCGGTAGGTTCTGTTTTTGTTTTTGAGAGCACCAAAAATCTTGTGAAATTATTTTTTCTATCCTCTATTCCTTCTTCCAAAACAGCCATATCATATATTTCTGCTGCTCTTCTACTAGCTATTGCAGCTGCATTCATGATTATTTTTTCTTTGATCATCTTTACTGCACCAGCAGTATCATATGTGGGAACAGAATCAAGTCTTTTTAATTGAAGATAATTTCTGCACTGTGCAATGGCTTGAGGATGCGAATATACAGCCACTAATTCATCTAAGGTTGTGCCCTTATTTACAATAAGACAATGTCTAACTCTCTGATAAATCTCACCGGTTACCGTAGTTTTTGTTTGTAATAATAAATCATAAGTTTCGCATCTTGAAATGATTTCTTCGGCAGAACTTTTGCATTTGGAAAATATTGTAAGGTGGCCATTTCACTATAGGCTCCGCGTTCTCCTTGAAAAGTGACAGGCTCACTCATCATAATAATATATTTATAGTATGTTTAGTTAAACATATGTACATTAAATCATTCACTCTTTATACAAAAGAGATGCTAACAAGCAAGACCGATTTACCTATTCTTATTGTTTTATTGCATCAGTTATTCGCAGGATATACTCTACTCTTCCAGCTAACCTATTGAATGTATAGAATGCGTACAAATTCATTGAATCTAAAAATGAATATAAGCAATCATAGAAAGAAATATGAAACTTAAATATGGGCTTAGATTGTTTGATATGAAAGAAATACTCTGTTAGCATCTATATAAAAGAATTAGTAATCTAAAATTTTTTATATGTTAATTTAGGAGATTAATCTGATATGAGTCTATAAATAAATCTAATTAAATAGCCGCTTAACTATTACATACCAAACTCATAAAATATTCTCTATAATGATGCTTTTAAGTAGAGTTTACCTATGATCTATCGCATATTATGAATCAATCGGAAAGTTTCTTTACCATAATCGTATGTCAATTTTCGATCTTCATACATTCCACACTCAATGCATTTTACGCTATTATGTACGCGA
>JAJNBK010000375.1 GCA_021155845.1 Nitrososphaeraceae archaeon | reverse complement strand
GGCGGTGATAAAAAGCCATCTGACTTTACAATAACAGTTAGTGGCAACAATCCAACACCATCATCTTTTACAGGCAGCTCCTCTGGTACTACTGTTCAACTGTCTCCAGGCAAATACAAGGTTGCCGAACCTGGACCTACTACTAATTATAATTCTACCTTATCTAATGGCTGCTCGGGTACTATAAGAGAAGGTGAAACTAATGAGTGTACTATTACCAACACTTATTCTGCATCACCTCCACCACCACCTCCTCCTCCCCCTGTTACAACTGGCAAGATAATTGTAATTACGAAAGTAAACAACGAAGGTGGCGGTGATAAAAAGCCATCTGACTTTACAATAACAGTTAGTGGCAACAATCCAACACCATCCTCGTTTGCTGGAAGTTCTTCAGGAACTACCATCACCGTAAATGAAGGTAGCTATAACGTGAAAGAAGAAGAAGGACCGTATATATCCCCTGACTACGTTCCTGGCAGATATACTCCAAGTTACTCTAGTGAATGTGCTGGCACTATACAGGCAGGTGAAACTATGAGCTGTACAATATCAAATAAGTATAATCCATTTATTCCAGGAATATTATCTAAACTGATAGTTACAAAAAAAGTAGTTAACGAAGGTGGCGGTGATAAAAAGCCATCTGACTTGTCACTCTGAACCCTGGCAGATATAGTGTTACTGAAAATCTCCTATCTGGATATACCTCGAGTATGAGCGGTGATTGTTCTGGTACTATAGATAATACAGGCGAAACCAATGAGTGTACTATTACTAATGTGTATCAACCTGAAGATACATCAGCTCAACTAATAGTTATCACGAATGTTATTGACAATAATAATAATGATGATGATTCTGACCCTATTAGAAAACCATCTGCCTTTACCATAACAGTTAATGGCAACGATCCATTACCAAGATCTTTTCCTGGAAAATCAGGAGCAGGTGTGATTGTTAATCTAGATCCAGGTAGATATAGTATCACAGAAAAAGGACCATCTGGATATACAATAGATTATTCTGATAGCTGAAGCCTAGATAACGACTTGATATATGTCTCTAACTTTGGTCAATTCAATGTAACGGGAACAGTTTCAGTGATAAATGGTACAACTAACACCATAGTAGCAACGATATATGTAGACAAAAATCCTCAAGCTATTGCTTACAATCCTGCTAATGGATTGTTTTATGTAGCTAATACGTATTCAAATACTCTGTCGATAATAAATGGAACAACCAATACTTTAATAGGCTCTATACCTGTAGGCGATGTTCCGGGAAAAAGTCCCACAGGAATTGCAGTTAATTCAGTTAATAACACAGTGTATGTGACAAACACGGGCTCAAATACAGTTTCTGTAATAAATGGTACAACTAACGTTGTAGTCGGTAATATAACCTCAGGAATAGGAGGAAGTTTCTTTAGCCCTACAGGAATTACTTACAATTCAGATAATGACAACCTTTATGTAACGAACCGAGGATCAGATACAGTTTCTGTAATAAACAGTACAACTAACATGTTAATTGATGAAATACCTATAGATGCTATAGCACCTTCAGGCATCATTTACAACGCAGCAAACAATTACGTTTACGTGACAAACACGGGCTCAAATACAGTTTCTGTAATAAATGGTACAACTAATGCATTGGTTGAAACTATTCCAGTAGGCTTAGGACCTAATGGCATTACATACAATCAAAATAATGGGGATGTTTATGTAGCTAATTCTATTAACGGAACCATATCAGTTATAAGCGGTTTAACAAACACAGTCTATAATACTATTCCAATAGGTATCAATAACAATCCAAATGGCGTATCATATAATCCCACTAATAATACCTTATTCATTACAAACTCTAATTCAAATACGGTTTCTGCAGTCAAGAACGAATAAAGCTATGGCTATTTTTTTTGAAAGAATAATGTGTTATAGGTGCCAATTAGCTGTCTAAAAATGGATTCAAATGAATAGTTCATATAGCAGACCCAGAGGGATGCAATGAAAATTCAATTGAATCTCAATATTTTATTTTACTTGTAGCTTTGAATGAAGCAAGTATAGATAACAAAATGTTGTTGATATTAATCACGTATATATGATGTTATCCTGTGATTATTCTCCTAACGACAATACAGCCACTGTATTCTCGTCATATTAGTGACTAATCATATTTCTCTTCATCTTCTAGTTCTTGTTCTTCTCTTGATATTTGTTCTTCTTGTTTTTCTTTTTCTTCCTCTTTTTGAGTACTCATAAGTAGAAGGCCTAATAGAGCTTTGAAATATAAGTATTATTATTATTTTGGGTTGTAACAAGTCTTAGGTTGATTTAATGTAAAATGATAATTGTAAATATTCGCTTGGCAAATGAGCTTATTTCTGAGGTATATTAATAATTGATGAACTAAGGTCGACTCATGTTATATGTGCTGATTGGTTGATTGGTCACTACTTATTATCAATATACAAGTTTTATGATTTTGCGAATGAAGCGGGCTGAGGGAATTCAACCCTTTAGGTAATTAGCTCAATTATTTTCTCGTTAATCTTAAGAATCATTCAAATGGCGGCAAATTTGTAAGCAAAGATGTGGTAAGCTGTATATTATTATTGACGTAAGAGATGCAGATACTGTAAAAATAGGATTAACTCTTGATTCCCTAAAATTTCTTAAGACGAAAGATTCTACATGGCAAGAAAATCTAAAGCTTTTTGATAATGCGTACTATTATGATGAAGATAATGGCAGAAGAAAAAAAATCCTTACTAGTAACAATAAGAATAACCAATACATCAAAATTAGACTACAAGGTGTCGATGCTCCAGAGCTACATTATAGAGCAAATAAGGGAGACGTTTTTCTTTATGATAATCAATTTTCAAAATTTAAATCATTAAACGAGCTATTTGAGTTTAGACAACATTATAGTGCTAGAGCAGTAAAGGCATTAGTAAATTTGCTTAATACTTTTTCTATGTCACATAATAACAAGAAATACGTTAACGCTTATGCCTTTTCGTCTGTTGATATGCCAAGTGAATTATTTGATCGATATGGGCGTGCAGTATCTGATATAATTATCTACAAAGATAACGAAGAGAATGGAATAAACTTGAATCAATGGTTAGTCAAAGAAGGATGGGCATTTCCTTATTTTTATGACTCGATGTCAAATGATGAAATATCCATACTAATGGAAAAGGGAAAAGAAGCTGTCAATGCACAAAAGGGTATAAGACCTTATTACTCTAAGGAATTAGTCGATTTTGATTTTAACTTAGTTTTTGAAAAAGAAAACGCGGATAATATTATTGCTAATGATAGTGGACTGCTAAATCTACCCAAATTCTTTAGAAAACAAGTTGATTGGCAAATTATTATTAAAAGTGGAAATAATATTAAAACTTTGAAAAAATATATATCCTTAAGAAAAGATGCATGCTATTTACTAGATGAATTTCTAGAAAAGAGACATTGTGCACATAAGCACGGACTTTCAGAATTTATTGATGAAAATGGATTTATGAATGTTGATCCAGGTACTTTGGTAAATATTGAAAGTGATTCTCAAATAGAAACTCCTAATATCATGACAACATGGTATTAGTTAATCATTTAATATAATGTATATTACTATCGGTACAATTTATCTACAGCGCGTGACTTTATGAATTGTCACATGTAGGAAGGAATTTTACTTCAGAGATAGATAATATAATAATAATTATTTTTTGTATTGTCGGGTTTATACATTCAGGAGTTTTCTTCAAAATATAATAACATCAATAGATTCTCAACCAAATCCACTTCTTACATTTTTATCATTGCTGTATGCATTGCTATGTAAGAAAACTGATATGAAGTATCTATCTAACTATCAAAGTAATGTAAACCATTAGAGGAACATGTTTTTTGGAGGCAAAAAGACAATAAGACACTATGGATAGCAGAGATGACACTTTTGTTATGAACAACAACCAAAACCAACTTCTCCCACTAACAGTTGGAATTCTAATCTTTGATCAAGTGGAAGTCTTAGATGTTGCAGGACCTTTTGAGGTATTTGCTGTAGCCCGTTTGAATGAAGAACGCCGACAGGACGAATCATCACCCTTCAAAATAATCTTGATCTCAGAAAAGATAGGTCCAGTCTTGGCCATTGGAGGCCTACGCTTTACTCCAGATGTAACCATTGATAACTGCCCAGAAGAACTGGATATACTGATAGTCCCTGGTGGTTGGGGTACACGTAATGAAGTAAAGAACGTTAATCTTCTAAAGTGGATTGCAAATCGTGCCTCTAAGACTAGGCTAACAGCCTCAGTGTGCACGGGTTCAAGTCTTCTT
>JAJNBK010000019.1 GCA_021155845.1 Nitrososphaeraceae archaeon | reverse complement strand
ATATTTACGAGTAAGCACTGAAGAACAAACAGTGCTTAATCAAAAAATGGCTTTGCAAAAATGGTCCTATGAACATAATTACCAAATTCTAGACTTCTTCGAAGACTCAGCGATCAGTGGGAAGATTCCAGCTATCGATCGTTATGGATTCAGAGATCTATTGGAGCTTGTCAAGACTGCAGCTGTCGACGCCGTCTTGGTATATGAGCTTTCACGTGTAGGTAGGACTTTTTGGGATACACTTGATGCGGTAAAAACAATTGAAGAGTATGCACCTCTTATTTCATGCTCTCCCAGAGAATCTTTTCTGCAAACTACAGAGCCAAGTATCAG
This sequence comes from Nitrososphaeraceae archaeon, assembly GCA_021155845.1. Next base: position 9,185 of record JAJNBK010000019.1, on the reverse strand, counting down.
AAAATTAATGATCGGTATACTTACGTGGGTTGCAGAAAGAGAACGAGAAATGTTAGTACAGCGAACAAAAGACGGAATGGCACGAGCAAAGGAGGGAGGCAAAGGCATCGGAAGGCCGCGAAAAAAATTGGATAAGGATAATTTAATCAAATTACTAGTAGAAAATCAGCCTCGCTCAAAAATAGCGAGAAGTCTTGGTATTTCAAAGGCAACATTATATAAAGAACTTCGTCAATTAGCTTTCAAAACTTGATCAGACTCTTTCTTCTATTTTCTGCAATAATTTGAATTGGGTATCCAGCAGTATTCCTAGATTGTTTCTGTCAATCGCTAAAGGTGGAATGACAATCATTATATTTCCCAAAGCTCTCAAGAAGACACCCATCTTTAATGACTCCTTCGTGACAAAATAGTTAACTTTAGTCTTATCCTTGAGGATTTGAATAGGCTTACCATTTTTTGCTAACTCAATACCAGCTAGGAGTCCCTTATACCGAATATCAGCAACTATAGAGAATTTTTCGAATTCATGCAGGCGTTTTTTTAGATATTTACCATTTGCCTTAATATGTTGAATTAAATTACATTTTTTATATAGAATGATATTCTCTAGTGCAGCAGCGCAGCCAACAGGATGTCCAGTAAAAGTATGTCCGTGAAATAATTGTTTATTTTGAAAATATTCTCCAAGAAACTGATCGAAGATTCTTTCAGTTGTTAAAGTGACAGCAAGAGGAAAATAACCCGCAGTCAGCGCTTTCCCAAAACACGCAATATCGGGAATCGATCTTTGTGAGATATATTCTGCCATATTTCCTAATCTTCCGAATCCGGTCGCAATTTCATCTAGAATTAATAGAACATCGTATTTTTTACAAAGTTCAGAAATTTTTTTTTGATAACCGTCAGGATAAATTATTACTCCTCCTGCTATCTGGGCTCCACTTTCCATCACAAGAGCGGAACATTTCGACGCGTGTCGCTTGAGAAGATTTTCTGTCTTTTCAAGACAATCTTGTTCAAAGTCTGAACGATTCTTATACTGACTTTCATAGAAAAAAGGACTAGGAACTGTGTATGACTTAAATAAAAGAGGTTTATATGCTGCAAAGAATTTTGCGATATATCCTACTGACATAGTTCCAACCGTATCGCCATGATATGCATGCTCTAATGAAATGAAATTTTTTTTTTCATATTTTCCTTTGTTACTCCAGTATTGTAGTGCCATTTTCATTGCGACCTCAATAGCGGTGGAACCGTTGTCAGAATAAAATACTTTATCCATTCCTTTTGCCATTTTCAAGATTTTTTTTGACAGTTCAATGGAAGGAGCATTAGCCAATCCAAATAGTGTAGAGTGTTGAAGATTTTGGAGCTGTTGTGTCATTCTGTCCACTACTTCATTTTTACCGTGGCCCCATACATTACACCACATACTTGCTATTCCATCCAGATACTTCTTGCCGCTCTCATCGATAAGGTGAAATCCTTTTCCACGGACGATTACTTTGTTATTGCAGTTCCTCCAATCCTTCATCTGCGTATAAGGGTGCCAGACGAATTTCTTATCCGCGTCATCTAATTTCAATTAAACGCTATAATAGTCAATCTAGTAATATTTGTATGGCTGGTATATTTATAACAGGAACAGATACAAATGCGAAGGAAGGGAATAGATGTCGGTGTGATGAAACCCTTTGCCACTGCTCAAAAAATCTTTTCAAAAAGATATAAATCAACTGATGCTGCAATCTTGGCTAAGGCAGCTCAAGTACATGACTCAGATCAAGAAATAAATCCTTTTTTTTATATGGTGCCAGCAGCACCCCTAGCTCAAAGCATGACTTCATGATTGTCGAAGGAGTAGGAGGAATTATGGTGCCATTGACAAGCGAAGCATATGTTGCTGACCTCGCAAGAGATTTGAAGTTACCAACTATCATTGTTGCTAGTTCTAGACTAGGTACCCTTAATCATATACTTCTTACGATAAAAATTTGCAGAGATTACGACTTGAGTATACGAGGCGTTATTATCAATGGAATGCCACAGAGACCCGGAGTCGTAGAGAAGAAACTGGTGTCAGTCATTCAGGAATTGAGCAATGTACGTGTTTTGTGTGTAATTCCTAGACTTAAAGAACTAACGTATAAAACTATAGGATCATCGATTAAAAAAAGTGTAAATATAGATATAATATCAGGAAGGTAAAAAGGTAAAACTCCTATCTCCGGTGTCTTTCAAAAAGAAATATATATCTAACAGGATGTCTGAAAAATTATACAACTTCGCTCCATGATGTAAAGTGTAATTTCTGTATTTTTGTTGAAATGGGCTGGCAGAGATAATCCAGATATTGTTCTCATAGGGTTGCAGAGCATCTACTTGCTTGATTCTGTTCAATTCATTTTTATTTTTTATCACCTGAATAATAAGCGATCTATTAGGATACTTTTTTAAATTTCGTAGATTAGGTATTACAAGGTCAAGTATGGTAAAATTATTAATCTTTATTTTCCTTTCAGAAGGCAGCGTGCAAATAGTAAGAAAGAAGTGCAGTAATGACTCACATAATAGGCCTAACGTTTCATCGTCAGGGAATGAATGTAATTTGGATACAGATTTTTGGATTATCATGTCTATGTGCATTTTGGATAATCCAATGTTTGAGGTGAGATCGATTTGAATTTTCTCTTTTCCTATTTCTTCTATTACTGAGTAAAGAAGAGAATTTACCTCCACATAAGACTCTTATAATGTAGGTTTATTAAATACAACTAATGTAGAAAGGGTAAAGAAAGATTGCTGTAGGTTTACTATTTTATTATTGATATTGGTAATGATATATGTCGTAATGATCAGGTTGTAATACTATACAACATTCTTGTTGGAGACGATGCATATGATATGACGCCTACTGCAGGATCTACTATTGTAATGGGCGCAATTCACTAACGCCTACATATACGATTATTGTTATGCAAAGTCAGATACTTTGGATGCATTCTGGTTTTCATTTTAAGTCTTTGAATGCTTAATAGTTTACTAATAATATGCCAATTACGTATCACTACGAGATAAATAAATGCTCTTGTTTTTGCTATCAAATACAATACTTTTCTAATATCTAAGACAATTATAAAAAATAGGATACTTTTTATAGAAATCAAGTGATTGGGGAGTAATGAAGGCTGTTATTTTGGCTGGCGGTTTTGGCAAACGCCTTAAACCTTTAACAGATGAAAGACCAAAGCCAATGATTGAAGTTCTAAATATACCTATAATAGAATGGCAAATAAAATGGTTCAAGAAATATGGGATCGATGAAATTATAATATGCGTAGGACATCTCAAAGAACTCATCATCAATTATATCGGTAGCGGTAGCAGATTTGGAGTTAAGGTTGGTTATGCCGTAGAGGAGAAGCCGTTAGGGACAGGCGGAGCATTAAAAAATTCAGAAAGTCTTTTGGCTTCTTATACTGAGAAAGGATTCTTTTTAATAAATGGCGATATACTAACAAATTTAGATCCAACAAGGTTAAATAATGGACATTCCGCTGCATTGGCATTAGTTCCTTTAAGAAGCCCTTTTGGAATAGTAGAGTTAGACAAGAATTCATATGTTTTGGGATTTGTAGAGAAACCGCAGATCAAAGACAGGTGGATTAATGCAGGTGTGTATTATTTCACAAAGGATGTATTCAGATATTTACCTGAAAATGGAAACATTGAAGTCACAGCATTACCTGTTATGGCAAAAGAAAACAAATTAAAAGCAGTAATATACGAGAACTCCTTCTGGCGTTCGATCGACTCGCATAAAGATATCGAGGAGGCAGGAAAAGAGATACAGGTAGTTGATATGTAATTGGTAGGTTATAGGATAGCCTATAACCTCGGTACTTTGCTTTCTATGGACGATGTTCTTTTATGCTCTACATTAGCTGACAAGAAATACAATGTAGATTCAATCTGGGTTCCTGAATCATGGGGCCGAGAAGCTTTTACCTCATTAGGCGCGTTATCTCAGAAAACAAAACAGGTAAAATTGGGTACTTCAATCATTAGCATATACGCTAGAACACCTGCAACTGTAGCCATGGCTGCTACTACATTAGATTTTCTTTCAAAGAACAGGACAATCATAGGTCTTGGGGCGAGTACATCTGCCATAGTCGAAAATTGGCATGGGTTGAAATTCGAACAACCTCTTGCAAGAATGCGAGAATACTTAGAATGCTTAAAGCTGATGGTAAAAGCAGATGAAGTAAATTACAATGGCAAGTTTTTCAATATAAAGAATTTCAAGTTACTTTACAAACCACCAAGACAGAAGATACCTATCTTCATAGCAGCGATTAATAAAAACATGATATCCTTGGCAACAGAACTAGCAGATGGCATCCTACTTTATCTTCGGCCGCTAGATGAACTGAAAGAAACGGTTTCAATTATAAAATCAAATGCAAATCGACATAATAATGAATTTGAAATTGCATGCGTATTTATAGGTGCCATTTCAAATACGCAACCACAAAAGGCACGGGAAAGGGCTGCAAAAACACTTGCATTTTATGTATCCGTAGGAAAATATTATAACAAATTCTTGTCACAGAATGGATTTCGTGATCAGGTAAATCATATTACTACTAAGTATAAAGCAGAGGGATTAGACGCAGCAGCCAAAAACGTATCTGATAAAATGTTAGATTCGTTAACTATCTCAGGGACGTGTGAAGATTGTATTAAGTCATTAGAGCGGTTTATATCATGTGGGATAACTCTTCCAATTATTCAGATCAATCCCGTCGGTGATGCAGAAAGTTCAATTAGGACAATGCTCTCAACATTCTGACGTGCGTAAGGTAGCCATAATCTCTTCTCAAAGCAGTAAATTTACAAAAGATTCAAACTTAACATTATTCGAATTAGCATGTCAGCCATGTATTGATATTTTGAAAGACAGCTCTATTTATAAACATGACATAGATGCAGTAATTCTTTCAAGCTGCTGTACCGACCAATATAGTTCAAGTATACTATGCGAGTACCTTGGTATCAGGCCAAAAATTTCATACCGTATGGATAACCTTTGCAATTCTGGAACAAATGCAGTGGTTTCAGCTTTTTGTTCTATATCATCAGGCCTCTGTGATTCTGTTTTAGTTATCGGAGCAGAAAAAGCCAATAGTCCCGGAAACAGACTAACATGGGATATATCACGTGGAGGATTCACATTTCCAGTACAGTGGGCTGCTCTATTTGCGAAAGCCCATATGCGTCGTTATGGAACCACTGAAGAGCAGTTAGCAATGGTATCTGTAAAAAATCATATAAACGCTGAAAAAAATCCGAATGCATTATTTAACAAAGCTGTGACCTTAGAAGATGTGATGCAGTCTAGAAGTATAGTAACCCCCCTGAAGCTATTGGATTGCTCAGTTTCATGTGAGGGATCTTCAGCAATATTGCTATTAGCAGAAGAAAAAGCCAAGCAATTAATAGAAACTCCTGTTTGGATAAAAGGAATAGGACAGCAAACAAATTCTGCAAGTTTTAGTAAAATGACTGAGGATCTATGTGGAATAGGAACTGCGAAAATCGCAGCTAAAGAAGCATATGATATGGCTGAAGTTACTCCAAGTCAAGTTGATGTTGTAGAATTACATGATGCTTTCACCATTCTAGAAATATTAGGATACGAAGACCTAGGTTTTGTTCCTAAGGGAGAAGGCGGAAAATTTGTTAACCAACAAGATATTGCAATTAATCCTCGTGGAGGAATACTTGGCTGTGGTCATCCAGTTGGTGCAACCGGTGTAGCCCAAACTGCTGAAATAGCTGCACAACTTTCAGGAAGAGCAGATAGAAGACAAGTCCATGGATGTGATATAGGATTAGTTCATAATCTAGCCGCGGCCGGAACATCTTCAACCGTCATCGTATTAAGTGTCTGATCAAATTGAAAGATTTCATAGATTATCTTGTCAACGGTGAATTTAGGATACCTTTCTGCAATTCATGTAGCAAGAAAGTGTGGCCTCCTTCCTATTTTTGTTCTAATTGTTTTGCAAAAACAGAGTTAAAAAAATTCGAAACAGTGGGAACCGTACTTGAATTTACAACATCGCATGTTAATAGCAGTCGAGGTACATTTGGTATTGTTGATTTGGCTGGCATTAGAATTGTTGGGGCTATCTCTGGCGAACTATTATATGAAGGAATTGAGGTAAGAATGACGACTTGCGGGATTACTCAAGATGGTTCTGTATATTATGATTTTGAACCATCCTCTGATAGAAGAGAATGAGAGGCTAATGGCTTCATTAATATACTTTAATAGTTGAGTTAGATAAGCGTATGAGCTATGACAGATTTGTTGATGATCGGCTCCTCACTAGCAGGGATGCATTAAACAAAGTTCAGATAAAAATCAAACTTGTGGATATAGACGAAAACGCAAGAGATCACTCACAGAGATATGGTCAAAGAGTACTAATTAAGAAGATTTTACTTTCAATAAAACATACAGATACAGAACAATTTGAAGAGAAGGAGCTAGATATAGAAGAACTCGAATCACGTATGAGAAAAGAAAGACTGTTTACATCTTCTAATAGATGGATTTTCCCAAGTGAAATAAAGAATGGTTATGTAGTTGCAAATAAACATCTTGACTTGCTTGCTGATGCAATTTCATTGGATGTAATTGCATTCTAACAAAGTATTTCCAGCATCCATGGATTCACTTATCCTCGCAACGAATCTTCTAGGTTCATCTCATTTTGAGAATTGCCATCTTACCAAATTACAACACAGTCCATAATAATGGAATAAAATTTTTCGTTATTATCGTTTTAAAAGGGTAACGACTATATGATTTCATTAAGAGCGCCGCTGATCAGACTCGAACTGATGACCCACTGGTTAACAGCCAGATAAGCTCCGTAGTAGAATAACGCCTACGAATTTGCTCTACCATGCTGAGCTACAGCGGCGCAATATAGAGCAAAATCAAGCACAAAATAAATGTTTACTTCCATTACCAAACCAAACCTTAAGTTATTTATGACCTATTGCACACTTATATTATGTCTTTTATAATATTTTTTATATAATTAAACGATAATAATGAACGCCAAACTAAAAGGTTTCCCTTTAACTTGGTTACTTAAATCCTTCTTCGCGTCCATAGATATACAAACCATCGAGAAATACTCTCTGATCTTTGTTTTTTACCTTAGTGGAGGACTCGAGATTTGCAGCTGTCTGCGAGACATCTTCTAAACTAGGCCCTTCGACTAAGACATCTTCTGCTAGGACTTTGACCTTTGTATCTTCGCCAATAATTTTAGAAATTCTAGGTGATCTCTCTCCAAAAAAGTTTTCAACATGAATTTCTTTTCCCTTAACCTTGACTGATATCGGGAAATGAGCAAACACAATCTTTAACTTATAAGTAAATCCTTCTTCTACTCCCTTAATCATATTATTGATGATGCTTCTCGCTGTGTTTCTAATAGCAAGGTCTTTATTTCTCCTGCCGTAGGGTTTTATATATATTTTCTTGTCTTCTATTTCTATATATGCCGGTAACTTCGTAAAATCCTTTCTGATTGTGCCATTTCTTCCTTTTATTATTAAGATATCTTTATCCTTACTGGCATTAACTCTGTCTGGTATTTCGATGTTACCATCAATTCCTTCATTAGTAAACGAAGCCAACTAGAACTCCTCCTATACCTTGGTTTTGCGCCTCATGATGTGACATCATTCCTTTGCTTGTTGACACAAGTAAAATGCCCATACTATATGCTGGAAGATATTGTCTCTCCCAAACCAAATATGAGTCATTTTTTACACTAAAACGCGGTGTTATTATTCCGCACTTGTTGATCTTGGCTAACAATTGAATTCTGAATTTACCAGCTCTGTCATCATCGATTTGTTCAAATTCACCGATATAGCGATGTTTTTGCATTGTACGAAGGATTTCGCTCGCAAATCTTGATGCTGGCATTACAATACATTCCTTCTTTCTTCGAGTCTCGTTGTTATAGAGAGTCGTAAACAGATTTGACAAAACATTTAATGCTGGCATTTTCTATAACATTACCTCGTTAATCATATTTATTAAAACCCAAACTCACAGCAACGTCTCTAAAACACTGTCTGCATAGCATTAGGTTATACTTTTGAATAAGACCAGTGTAATTTCCACATCTTTTACACCAACGCGTTCCTTTACCATGAGCGAGCTGTTTTCTTCCCGTTTGTGCATACTCTCGTGGTTTCGGCATTACACTATTTCAACTCCATATTGTTGTTGGAAAAATTTTATCGCTTCATCCCGAGTAATTCTATGTGCCTTACCTATTTTTTGACTATGTCTTTTTTTTGCTATTCTATAACCGGGTCGCATTAAAGATAAACTTACATCCATACCGAAAATCCCGATCTCAGGATTATATTTGGTTCCTGGGATATCTATATGTTCATGGATTCCAACAGATATATTTCCATAGCTGTCAAAAGATGACATTTTCAAAGCATTGCCTCTAGCGGATATTATGCGTTTTAGAAATTCAATAGCCTGTTCTCTACGAAGTGTTACCATTGCCCCGATAGGTTCGCCCTTATGTATACCAAAGTCTCTGACAGTTTCTCTAGCTCCACGCACACTAGGCTGCTGCCCAGTTAACTCATGTAAAGCATGTTTAGCCTTTTCTATCGGTTCACCAGATTTTCCGACACCTATATTGATTACCACCTTACTTATACTAATTTTTCTCATAGGGTGGAAATCTTTTATTTGTTGTTCTTGACTCATTATTAACTCACCTTAATTACTGGCCTTTCATCACCAATTGCCATAACTAATTGTACTGGTAGCTCGACTGACCTATCTGTGAATGATATCAATGCCCTTTTGGGCAGAGAGAATATCGCGTCTCTAATATCGTCAACTTTTCCTATTCCTCCTGCATTCTCTCCACTTGTCACTAATACCATGCATCCTTTTGCAAATTTAATATGACTGTTAATTATGGTATCAGGAATTTGTATCACACAACTATCTTCAACCATTAGCTTTTGATCGCTAATTAGCGTTTTTCCGTCATGAAAACCATACTGAATTTTCTTTCCTTTTATCGTTACTTTACTTGTAACTTTTACTA
>JAJNBK010000374.1 GCA_021155845.1 Nitrososphaeraceae archaeon | reverse complement strand
GAAATTTGAATATACTATTGTAAATCCATATTCAGATGGAATAAGAAATGGAATGGTAATTTGGATAATTAGAGGCGACACTGTATATATGATTTCATATGTTGCAGAGCAAGTTCAATACTCCATGTATTTACCAACAGTAGAAAAGTTGATCGACTCAATTGAATTTACAAACAACAAAGGTTGAATGATCATATTATGTCAAATATAAATAATAATAATAATGAAACTTTCATATAAATCAGAGAACTCTCCTGTTTCCATCCTTTATTTTATAATATATTATATATATTATTGGAGTTAACTTCAGCATTACTTATAAAACATAATGACAGGCATAATAGTATGATATCTAGAATTTGTGTTTGCATTATAATTACAGAGTTTTTACTTGCAGCAGCAACTATAAACATGATTGTCATACCTGCGTCCTCGTCTCAGTTGACCGCTAAGGACTTTGAAGAAGTAAGAGACAAGATGAGCAATTATTGCTACTTGCAGCAAATGCGACAGCATCTACTACTGATACTAATTCTACAATTTCTTAGTAGAATGATAAAAATTACCTGACAGAATTTATGATTATATGCATATAGGGGATTAGATTTAGAAAAAATAAATTTAAAATCTGTTCATGTTAATGAGTTAGTTCCTACATTACACTAAAATTTCGAAACGTATCAAGCTTTTATATTGTTAAAAATTAATTATGATGTATGCTATTTTTTCGCTTAAAAAGGAAAGATTAAAAACCTGATAATATCTTGGCTAATGGAATTGGGACTCAACATGAATACAATTCAGGTAAAGAAAGTGACTGAATATTTTGTACTGATTTTAATAACTGGAGTAATATTGACCTTTATCGCCATTTCTGTGCATGAGGCAGTTGGACAAGAAATCTCTAGTAACCGTCAATTAAATGTGATCTTTGATTCTATCAAGATTAATAACGATCATGACCCCCTTTTTCCTGGGGAATGGAAGATTGATTCATATGTAAACGGTCAAAGGACACAGCTCTGGATAGGATCTGAATTGAACAGAGTTAGTACTGGTGAAACCATAACTTTTAGAGAAAAAAATATCAATGTAACAATTCCAGAAAACGGAACGTTGAGAATTGTGACTGTAGGAGCCGAATTCGACATAGATCTTGATGACACTTTACCAAATATCTCTGGTATTTTGGATAAGGATCTTCCATTTTTAGATTATTCAGATAAAGCAAAGGATTCTATAGAATCTCGTTATGATGAGTGTTCAGAGTCAATAGATGAAGAAGGCGATCTGTATGATGCAGTGGATACAAGCTGTGATTTCAGGCTACGATATACAATAAAAGAAAAGGCTGATTAAATAAGAAATATAATATATCTTATGATGTATCTATTCTGTGTTAATAAAATAATAATGTACTATCATTTACTTCTCAAAAAGAATATGCTCATTCAAACTAAGAATAAATCATTTGCCAGTACTCTAAATATCGCCGTTACTCCTCTTTCATGTTGATAGATATGAACAATAGAAACTTTACGCTCTTCAATGGTTTGATAATATTTTTGATATTATCTTTATGGTGTTCAACGTAAAGTATACAATCCTTTATCTGTAGCAATTGGAGGGATGGAATACTATTTAGAATATAAGAATCATGGCGACAAAGAATCTAAACAATATTTCATTAACACTGCCGATTGGCTTGTTAATAATGCGAATGACAAGGGCGAATATTCGCTCTGGGAATACAATTTTCCTTGGAGATTCTATGGATGGATATCTCCTCCGTATTCATCTGCATTAGCACAAGCACAAGGGCTGAATGTTCTTTTAGCTGCATATGATTTGACTAAAAATGAAAAATATTTAATTGAGGCAAATAATGCCTTAGGTGCATTCTTAGTCGATTATGAGAATGGAGGAGTAGTAAGCAATGAAGATGGTGATTCTTTATTTTTACATCTTCTGGCAAAACCAGGTTTTCAAAAAATATATGTTTTGAATGGTCATACCTGGTCACTATTATTACTTTGGAATTACTATCAACAGACCCAAGATCCTACTGTGAAAGCCATATTTGATAAAGGAATAAAATGGTTGAGAGAGAACTTATGGAAATATGACACAGGGAGTTGGTCAAATTATGACCAGATGGAGAATTTAGCATTACCTGAATACCATACATTACATATTAGTCAGTTGGCAAATCTGTATGAAATTACTGGCGAACAGATATTCAAGGAGTATAGCAATAGATTTGACAGATATAATAGAAACATACCTCTAGATATCCTTTCTTAGAGACATCTTTAAGAATTGCTGCAATAGTAGATCTGGATTCAATATCCAGGATATAACATAAGCAATAGTAGGGAATGTTAAAAAAGATGAATTTATTATTATAAGGAAAATTAAATAATGCTAGATATATATGGCAATACTAAAATGCTACCACATCTCATTTGCAGACAGCTCAAACAATAATCGACTCATTTCATATAATGAGCAATCAATGAATAAACAAGCTCAGCTATAAACAGCTATATGATCTGTTCAATTTCATAAAAGAACTTCTTCTCATTACCTTGGCTGATTTATCAATCAGCAATATATCCTCCTCCTCCTAATCATGAATTTCTGATTCTTCTCTTCTGTAGATGTCACTTTGATTTGACGGATTTGGGAATAGATGATGAGTGTGGTATTGAAAATGGAGAATTGGAAGAGCCGAGGGCAGTATCTATAGAATTATATGTCAATACTTCTACAAGATTTTGAAATTCTTTTCGACTAAATCTAATATGCTATCCTTATTACTTCAAGGTGCCTGGTAATGTTATTGTTATCATTATCTTTGTGTTGTTCACTATCGCTCGCAGTAGACGGTATATGTTGTAAATTAACCATTTCTGGATCAGCTTTTATTGTCTGAATTATTGCTGCAAAAGACACTGATATCAGTTTTTCTTTTCTGATAAAAGGGCTTATTTTCTTTGACCATCTGCTTTAGCTTTGAATAGACTTTATTATCATTGTTTAAGAATCGGTTATCTATATATATATATATATAGATAACCTCCTAGTTGGAAAATTCAATACAACAAAGTATATGAACCAATTATAGGAAGAGCGATTTAGTTTACCTTATCTAAAAATAGCCAAATGGTTCAGTGACTGAATTGCAAGTTTCTGCAAGCAATTCAGTTAGTAGTAGTTTTTTCATTGATTAATTCTATAGGTATAGTTCTTCTGTTATTTCTCGAATGTTTTTTCATTCTATTATAATAATCAGTTATGACATACTTTAAAATCTGTCCAGCTTTGAGACTTTTACCTTCAATACCAAGTTGCTGTATTGCATCATTCTCTATAGTATTTCTGTTTATTTGATATTCATTTGAATCCTTTGAAAGTCTCTTGGTAAATGCAAGTTCTTTAAGTGGAACTTTTCTTTCTTTTAGAAGCTGAGAATATTTTTGAAAACAACTATCTCTGACTTTTGGTATCAAAGCTCTCACTTCTTCGATATTGTTGCCTTTAGCAATTATTTCTAGAATCTCTTGCTGACATTTGGAGAAGAATTGTGGTGTATCATGTCGTCTTGCTTCCATTCCTCTTACTTTCAAACTACCATCATCTTCAAATACTCCAAAATAGCGGTTTAGTACTGGTAACTGATTGTTTATTTTAGAAGATACAAATGCAATCCATTTGTATACGCCTTCAAATGATATTGCAAAACCTGTTTCTGTTTCTATTGATTCTTTTAATTCTAAATAGTCTTGTTTTGTTGCTTCATTCTTCTTTTTTTGTATCCATAACGAATCTACAATACCATGCAAAACTCTAAAGCCATGTCTCTCAGCTATCTTTGCTGTCTGTAATAGGATTTGTCTGTCAAAAGCACATACAGCTATATGAGCATCAATTCTACCAAACTTTGCGTTATTGAATCCCAGATAGCCAAAAGAAGTTACTAAAATCCACTTTAATGAACATTGTCTAGCATCATAGACTGTTTTTAATTCTTCTGGTATAGTTGGAGATTTTAATAGCTTCTTGTACTCTGCACGTCTGTCCAGTACAATCTGTAAAGACATAGGTATTATTCCAGTTCTTTTCTCACAGATATTGTAATTCAATTCCGGAACCCTTAGCTTAGAATCCGGACAACAATCACAGAGTATAGTTTCCGCAGACACATTCTTTTTGAACATAATATTTGGATATAGAGAAACAAAGTCAAACTCAGCAACTTGCTCATGTACTCCTATCTTAGGCTCAAAGATAAATCCGCCTCTATCTGCAATAAGTAGTTCTTCAAATGTTTTGAAGTGTTCAGCTAATGTTGGCTTCCATGGTATAAGAGTATCATT
>JAJNBK010000018.1 GCA_021155845.1 Nitrososphaeraceae archaeon | reverse complement strand
AAGACAGTATTACTCGTGAGATAACAAAGGTAAAGTAACAAATTACTAGTAACAGTATTTTTTAGATTGCATAGTGTTCATATAAAGAACATCTATATTCACTATATAATTCTATATTGATAAATAATACTATAGGTTTTATTGCGGCAAATCATTTAGAGTATTAATCAATATTATCCACAGATGTCAAAAACATTATTGAACAGTTAAAAACAAAAAATAAGCAAGTCAACTTACGAGATATTTACAACATCTGGATTTGCCAAGCATCTCTGCTACTTCTCCCCTAGCCGTCGAGTGGACGGAACCAGCCGCCAACACGTAGGGCCTTTCCCGCCTTCGAGTCGTCCAGGTTCCAGCTGATCACGTGGTCCATGTGTACCTTCACAGTTACGTCGTCGCCTTTCGAGAGGTAGGAAGCGACGCTGGCGTTGCTTAGCGCTTCTGGGGTCAAGTACTTCAAATGGATCAAGCGATTGATCCGCCGCGCCTCATCCTCTCCTTCGACGAGTTCCACCCTACCCCTGATTAACACTCCTTTGAGATTCAAGCCCGCCCGCGACACGTCGATCATCACAGATGCACGTGGTCTGGCCAGGAGGTTCCGATACTTGTGTGTGTAGTGAGAGGTCGGAATGCAGATGTCGTTACCAACCCGCAGGAACCACATGGGCAGGATGTGGATACCCCCGTCGTCGTCGAGCGTGGCCAAGTTCGCAATCAGCGTCATCGAAAGGAGCTCGTCGATCTCGGCGGAGCGGAGGACGGGGCGCCTGTTTGCGGCGGCGTCAGGAGAGCGGCTGGTCATATTACTCCTCCCTCCAACTCGTTCTCTCGTTCGTCGTACATTGAATGATTTTTCCTAAGGCTTCCTAAATAAAGATACCATGATTTTATGTACATCAGCATCATATATACACATCTAATTGCTCTTGGAGAATGCTACTAACCTGCTGCTATTATCATTGTGATTATTATTATCTCTGGTCTTTTTCACATCTAATATATTTTAGGTTTTTGGCTCGCTTGATTATATGTACATCTGATTTTACTTAATGCAATCAAAAATAACTCTTTTCAGATAATTTATTCTTATTTTGGTTTGAGTACAATTTTAGTTACATCTTCTTTCTTATCAAAACTCTCATATCCTTTAGGTGCTTCGTCAAGTTTCATAGTATGGCTTATAATCTTCGTTGCATCTATTCGTCCTGTTTCAATGAGATGAAGTAATTGTTCATTATATTTTTTGACAGGACACTGACCCATTTGGATTTGGATGTTACGATTAAACAATAGTCCAAGTGGGAATTGGTCATAGGCAGATCCATATACTCCTGGTATTGATATAGTTGAATATTTTTTGCAGTTTGACACATCCAGGTAATTACCTGCAATGGATTACCTGGCTCATAAGCAGGATTAGATACTCTGGAATGATCATGACCTTTGTTGTTGTTGTGGGTATTATTATTTTTGCTACTACTACGTTTGCCACCACGACCACGACTACCATTACCACCACCACTAACGTTACCTGCCATGTGTCCTACTGCTTCATATCCAACTGCGTCTATACATATTGCTCCTTTTCCATTAGTTTCTTTTTTTATTCTGTCAGCTGGATCTTCGTTATCAAAGTTAATAATCTCAGCTCCCAACTCTTTTGTCTTGCGTAAACGAGTAGGCCAATGATCAACTGAGAATACTCTGGCAGCTCCACGTAAAAACGAACTCATAACTGCAAAGTAACCAACTGGTCCTGCACCAAATACTGCTACATCATCTCCTGGCTGTACATTAGCAATATCAGCACCAAAATAACCAGTTGGAAGTATATCGCTAAGGAACAATACTCGTTCATCGGTTTTAATACTATCTGGAACCTTCAGTGTTGCCTCCGCATTTGCAAATGGAATTCGTACATATTCTGCTTGGCCTCCATCATATCCTCCAAGAAGTTGAGTATAACCATATGCTGCTCCTAAATCTCCTTTAGGATTAGATCTATCACATTGAGACCACAAGTTATTTCTACACCACCAACAACGACCGCAGTTGATATTAAATGGAATTATTACTTTATCTCCTATTTGTACTTCATGTACTTCTGGTCCTGCTTCTTCTACTATTCCCATAAATTCGTGTCCTAGCGTTTGTCTTGGTTGCATCCCAGATACAGTACCATGATAAAGATGCAAATCAGAACCACATATGGCAGTTGAAGTAACACGTAATATTACATCTTTAGGATGTTGTATAGTAGGATGAGGTTTATCATCTATTTGAACATCCCTTGGCCCATGATATACTAATGCTTTCATGATGATGATGAAGTAGCAACTGATGACTGTATCTTTGGCCATAACTGAGCAAGCATTCCAGGCGAATTAGTCTTGATCCAATCGACCATATGCTCCTCATCTTTCATGTTCTGTGATAATGGTTCTACTGCGTTAAAAAATACTCCTCCTGCCATCTGAGCTTTTTGTATCAACATAAGATAACATGTGACTTCTGCATTTTCTACGATCATGTCTTCTTCAGCCTTTTTTAATTCCCATTCTTGCTCAGTCATAGAATTATTCATCATTTCCTTTATAGTCTGTGGATAAGACGGCAATGGCAATCCTAATCTCTCTTGAGTAGGAGATCCACCTATACTAGATATTAACTGCTGCAACCTTTTTTGGTGCTCTTTACTTTCTTGTTGGTGGTGTTGCAATTGTTGCTTCGCCTCTTGTAAGCTAACTTCTGCAATTCGCACCTGCAATCGCTCTATTCCTGCATTTTCCATGGCCAGGGCACCATTTAATTCCAAAATGAATTTTTGTTTCATAATGTCAGTCTGATTCAGTTTTGACATGATATTACTCTCTATCAGAAAACATGTAATTAATGATTGTAAGTACACACGCTTGCATCTTATCTATGAGTTTTTTGCCATTTGACAAGTGACGGTATTTCATATAGTTGTTGAGATCAAATACCTAACTTTCTCTCTCTCACTTCCTGTAAATACTATCTCAATTATAGTATATAGAAAAGAGTCTATTATTTGCTAGTCTACTTGAGGCTATTATGTTCTGCAAAGCTATTATATATTATTCTTCCATATGCCTCTGACATCATTTTCAGTGGATTAATCCACCACCAATAATAGTTCCAAAATCCCACTTTTCCATAAATATTGTATATAATTGGAGACCAAGATAATTGCAATGAATCAAGAATTTGTTTTTGTGATTCTAGATAGTTATCTATCACATTTCTATAAGTTTGAATTATTTGTTCCTGATAATCTTTAACAGTCTCCTCAGAATAGAGAGTCTCTTTTGTTTCTTGATCTTTTGTCTTTTTAAACATGACTATATTATATGTATATATAACAAGCTGCTATTTTGCTTTAACGCAGATTAGCGTGTGTGTGAGAAATAATAACAATAAGCTGCAATATTCAACTTTTACTTTTTGTAGTTTGTTCTATACATTCTTTATGAAATCTATATGACTATTTCGGCCAGAAGTGAAGAGCATAACCAATAGTATTCTTCTACAATTAATAATATCTATAATGATAGGAGCTATCCTGAGACCATCATGTTTAAAACGACAAAAGAAATTATACTTCCAACAACAACAACATCATCATCTTCTTATACAGGATCAATATTCTTTATCGGAAATGCAACAGTGCTTATTCGCTATGCAGGGTTTACAATTCTAACTGATCCTACCTTCATTCATATGCATGAGAAAGTCAATCTCGGATTTGGATTGTATACTACACGGCTTACAAATCCAGCTGTGAACATCGAGCAGTTACCTCCACTCGATCTTGTTATTCTCTCACATTTCCATGGAGATCACTTTGATCAGGTTGCAATACGTGAATTGGATAAATCATTGCCTATTGTTACTACTCCCCATGCAACAGAAGAGTTGAGCCTTAGAGGATTTACTAATCCTCAGCAGTTAGACAAGTGGGAAAGCATTTCATTTGTTAAAGGTGATGTACAGCTTCAGATCACAGCAACTCCGGGACGACATGGTCCGCTTCCAGTTGCAATGTTTCTTCCTCAAGTTATGGGTAGTATTCTCGACTTTAAGATCAAAGAAGTAGATGGTCGCAGTCATCATCTAATTAGGATATATATTACAGGCGATACGCTAGTCTTTGATGATATCAAAGAAATTCCTAAACGCCATTCTGACATTAACTTAGCATTATTACATCTTGGTGGAACTAGAGTCATGGGAATCTTAGTTACAATGGATGCTAGGGAGGGTCTTGAAATGTTTAATATAATCAATCCAAAGAAGGCTATTCCTATACACTACAATGACTACGATGTATTTAAGTCACCACTTGAAGATTTTCAGCATGAAGTTAAGGAGGCAGGGCTTGAAGACCGTATCTACTATCTGCATCATGGAGAGACATATACTTTTGAAGTAGATAGAAAGTGACATTAGCATTGAAACAGTTAGTAGTATGACATTAAGTGATTTGAGGAACTTGAACATGATTGAAAACAACATGAATTAGAAGATAAATAGTTATTAGTTTTTCACTCGTATTTTACTATTAATATATAATAATATACTAAAAAGTGCATGAGTATCGAATTACTATCAGTTTAAATTGCTGAGTAAAATGAATTTGTACTTATTGTGTAATGTTGCATTTAAGTGATTACAGACAAATCCATAGATTATTGTATCCATCACCTTGAATTCTAGGATGGAGTGAATACTTGTATGCGGCTATGTCCGCTATCTACTACATACACATTACCAGTAGAGTCTACTGCAATACCTAATGGATCTAGGAATTGGCCGTCATTACTACCGCTGGAACCCCATTTAGTAATAAAGTTACCATTGCTATCAAATTTTTGTATACTATCATTGCCAGAATCTGTGACATAAAGATTATCTGAAGAATCTACAGTTATGCCGGCAGGACTAGCGAATTGCCCATCACCAGTGCCAGGAGTTCCCCATTTAGTAATAAAGTTACCATTGCTATCAAATTTTTGTACTCTGTTGTTTCCACCATCTACTACATACACATTACCTGTTGAGTCTACAGTTATATCTGCAGGTGTAATGAATTGCCCATCACCAGTGCCAGGAGTTCCCCAGTTTGTTATAAAGTCACCATTGCTATCAAATTTTTGTACGCGGTTATTTTCTCCAAAATCACCAACATATACATTGCCTGATGAATCAACAGCCATGCCAGCGGGGTTTATAAATTGCCCATCTCCTAAACCTGTGGAGCCCCAAGATGTGATGAATGTACCATTACTTGCGAACTTTTGTACGGCTGTATCCGGGTTACCAAAGTCTGCAATATAGACATTTGATGAGGAGTCGACGGCTAAGCCAATTGGATTAGAAAAGTATCCATCTCCAAATCCTAACGATCCCCAAGATGTCATGAATGTACCATTACTTGCGAACTTTTGTACTTTATTAGACACACTAGTGAAATCTGTTATGTAAACATTTCCTGCCGAGTCTATTGCTATTTCGATTGGTTGCGAGAACTCACCAAAACTAATGCCATTTGAACCCCATTTTGTAACAAAAGAGTATTGCGGTTGTTGTGCATAAACTGATGAAGTGATGATGATGTTTGTTATTGCAAAACAAAGGATGATTGCTAACAAAGTAACAGCTGATCTACTGTTAACCCTTCTGGTCATATGCGTTCAAATTATACTTGTTTTATATAAATGATTATGGCATAATAACATTAAACAGCGAATAGACAACGCAAAAATTAAATTTCATGTATTATTATTTAGATTTTCATTGCTTGTTAACTTGTAGAACTTGATCTGAATTTGATAATCAGGGAAATCAGTGAAATACAAATATTATCACAATATCAGTTACTATCTCTAGCATGAATGAGGAGAATTGACCATAGACGCGTCCAGCAAATCCTGATCTTCCTTCAAATACCTTCTTAAAAATATAATATTATTTTGTAAGAAAAAATAAGAAAATATTATTGAGTTACTCTATTTGCTATCTATCTATTTACGCCTTTATTATTTTGACCAAATATTACTTTCCATTTGATTATTTATCTTTGAAGGATCAAGCCAAATACTTATTACTTTATCTCCCATAATGCTTATGCCAGTCGGTATGTCTGTAACTGGGCCTTCTCTCATACTTGCTGTGGACGTTCCATTAAATATTCTTGTCATATTGTTTGGCATCGATGTATTTGCTAGAACAAAATTAGTAATAGTATGAGTGTGAGCTGCCGTTCCGTTCAGCATTATCATCTCAACGGATGCATTAAACGTAGGACCTGAAGATGATGATATATTTCCTTGACTGGTAACGTTAGACTGATTGCTCAATAAATTACCCTTCCAATGACCTGAAACCACCCAAGCTGGATTGCCACTCTCATCATTTTGTATACTAGATATTGTTCCAAAAGTGAAATTTCCTTTCCCATAGGCTCTAGAATATGCCATAACTTGATTTTCCTCATAGCTAACCAACAATGCACCTGTAATAACGACGGCCGTTGTTAATGTAGCGATTGCTATTGCATATAGAGCGCTTATTCTATTCATCTATAGATTACTTACGATACAATTATTTGTATCTTGGTTTTTCAAGTATGGAAGGCTGAATGTCGTAATATAGAAAATTGATAAACATGGCTACTGCTCAGTCTCTATCTTTGCTACATAGTAATCCCAAAGTTGGAACGCTTATCAAATTGGAACGACCATAAATCTTTTAACTTTATCTATACATTATTGAGAAGCCCAAAAAAAGAATCATAATTGACACATAGGCAGATATAATGTGGTATCTTTTATCTCTGCCTAAGCCCAACGTTGAATCCTGAGTATGTTGTCACCTTTTGTTAGCTGTGAATCAATTTCTTCTGATCTTCTTTATCTACTGTCAAATATCTTTCTTGGTTGCTACTGTATATCAGATGTCCTCGGGTAAACTTCTTGACGATTATCAAGATCTTAGTAAAAAAGAGATTATACAATCACTTATGGCTTACAAAAAAGTCAAATTGACGACAAGTTTTATTAACTTGTGGTATTTAGTGTAGGAGCAAAGCAGCGCTATACACGTGTAAAAGATTTTCATTACACGACAATATCAATATCACCCTAATTATCTGGGTTAAGTTATAATACACAGTATTCTAATAATCTATACCGGTGAGTATAGAAAGCCAGAACGTTACCAATAAAGAGAACATAAATAACACAGTCGTTGGTTTCAAAGTAACTCCATATATGAACACACAACATATTCAAGCAATACGCTCATAATTTTTCAATAAGAGATAGAAGATCAGAATAAATGGTCAATAAAAAAGATAGAGATAGAAGAAGACGATCCAGAAGACGACGGTACAAAGAGGAGAAGTATATGGGGATGAAGTCGAAGAAGATGAACAGGATGAACATAAACCTGCTAGAGTATTCAATGAACCTCTAAAGAGCCGCAGAGAGTAGCTAATAGCGACTCTAATATTTCTCAAAGAATACGCTAAAGACACCAATGCAAAGGATCTAATAGCGCAAAGAAATTAGGAATAAGTCGATCTATCGAAGAGAACTGAGCCTACTAAAAAAGCAGAAATATCGCAATGACTCCAGTCAGGATTAGTTCCCTACATACAAAAGTGTTCTGCTAATTTCTATATTTGGATTTCTCTATCTACATGATATAGGCTCGAGGAAATCCTGGATATAATTGCCTCATATTACTATTAGGAAATCCATTCTGTACGATAATGTAATTATCCTTCTCTAGCTATCAACCGTGGCTTCCAATTCCAGTTCTTAAATAAGGCCTTATTATAAAAAGCTTAAATGAACAAAAAAAACTTAATCCCACGTACGCTAACATTTGCAACAACCATATTATTGGTAGGAATTGCTCTTGCAGCAGTAGCATTAAATCCTATCAGTATACAATCAGTCGTGGCAGAAACTAATTCAAGTGCTGCTAATACGATCATTACCAACACGCCTATTAAACATCTGATAGTGATATTTCAGGAAAATATTTCTTTTGATCATTATTTTGGTACATATCCTTATGCTAAAAATTCCCCTGGTGAGACCCCTTTTTTGGCCTTACTTGATACACCTTCAATAAATGGTCTAACTAAAGCACTTTTGAATAATAATACTAATTTGGTTGACCCTTTTAGAATGGATAAACAAGACGCTAAGACGGTTGCATCCTGTGACAATAATCATACCTATACTGCAATACAAAAATCATATAATGGTGGTCTGATGGATAAGTTCGTAGAATCAAGTGGAATAATAAGGGATAATTGTAGTCCGAATCAGGTTATGGGTTATTTTGACGGTAATACTGTTACAGCATTATGGAACTATGCCCAATACTTTGCAATGAGCGATAATTTTCATAGCACGCTTATTGGTCCATCATTACCAGGACATATCAACCTTGTATCTGGTCAAACACATGGTGTTGTACCAGAAAATATAGAAGGAGAAGCCTCTAACGGTACTTTAATCGGAGACTTAGATTCGTTGTTTGATGACTGTTCTAATGGAACTAAAATATCTATGAAAGGAAAGAACATAGGTGATCTTTTAAATGAAAAAGAAATAACATGGGGTTGGTTTTCAGGTGGCTTTAAGCCATCTGCCATAACAGATGAAGGCAAGGCTATATGTGAATCAGCTCATGTAAATATTGCAGGCAATAATATTACAGATTATGTAGTACATCATGAACCATTTCAATATTATAATTCAACTGCTAATCCTCATCATCTTCCTCCTACATCAATAAATACGATAGGCAAAACAGACCAGGCAAATCATCAATATGACTTGTCCGATTTCTGGAATGCCACAGAGTCAGGGATTTTACCTTCAGTAAGTTTCCTTAAGGCTCCCTATTACCAGACAGGGCATGCAAGAGCTTCTGATCCAGTTGATGAGCAGATATTTTTAGTAAATACAATAAATAGATTGCAGAAACTACCTGAATGGAACAATACTGCAGTTATAATTGTATATGACGATACCGGTGGATGGTATGATCATGTTATGCCTCCCATTGTAAGTCAATCTCATGATCCAAAATATGATATGTTACTTGGACCAGACGGTCTTTGCGGGAATCCCCCCTCTGGTGGTTATCAAGCTCAATGTGGTTATGGTGGACGCTTACCTATGTTGATCATATCTCCCTTTGCAAAAGTGAATTATGTAGACCATCAAATAATGGATCAAGTATCAATTTTACGGTTTATAGAAGATAATTGGCTCCTAGGTCGCATTGGGGATCAATCATTTGATGAAAAAGCTAGTCCAATTTTAAATATGTTTAATTTCACCAATGGTCATGATGCTAGCAAACTCTTTTTGGATTCGTCCAATGGTACAATAATTCATTCATAACCAAGTGTTTTTTTAATACAACTTTTAGTTGTTTGACTATAATGTATATTTATAAGAAATACATTTCAAATTTTATAAATTAGTACTGATCTGTACGAATTCTGCAGGTTCAGTTGGGGGGTGGAAGCAGGATAAGATTTGACCCTTTTACAGCCTGAATTTATACTCTTAATAATGAAGTACTATGATTATTTTGTATATACACTTGATTTCTAAAAGGACATAGATTGAAATATTGTTGCCTTTGTAACTATCTCTCTGAGTATTATATTACGAAATGGATAACTAGATAATACGCAAAAATAGATCGAAGAGCGTGTACATGGCTCATAAAGAAATTTGTTGATAAAGATTCTTAATTTCTTTTTGTTTCTGCCATAAAGTAATTGAACTATCTCAAGCACAAAATGCTATACCTTTTGATGTTCCTAATGTTGAACCTGGACATCATGGAGAAGAAGATCCACATTTAATGCGATTATGAAAAAATACGATCTAGATAAAAAAAGAATTACCTGTAGAGCTTGCACAAAACTGATTGCCTGTGTTCGATATCGTTCCGATCCGACTCTAGTACAGGTCAGTCTGGAAAAAAGAAATAAGAAATAAGAAATAACAAGTTTACCAGGACTTCCAACCATAGACCTCGCTGTTAGTCAAATTTCATTCTTTTTGTACTGTCTTTAACAGTAAAGAAATCTAATATTGTATAGAACTACTACTATTCATAAATAGACGAATGACTTTGTCTAGATTGTCCGCCAGTAATTCTTCCTTTATAGCGAGACTTTGCGATCTCTAAATCAGTTTTATTTATACGTTGAATATCTTTATTTATCTTTGAGTTCTTCGGCGCAACATTATTACTATTGTCTTCATCGTTTTTATGACTAATATTAGTATATTTATGGTTCAAGAAATCATTGTCTAAAAATGTATAGTCAAGACTTTTTGAACCTATTATTTTTACTTCACCTTTTTTTCTACTTATTTTTTTCCCTTCCATTTGTTACTCCCTCACTTTTTTGGAATACATTCGAAACCCATATGTATTATAGTTGTCTGTCTGATACGAGTTAGTATAATTCAGAATAGGTTTAGTTACCATGGAGCTGGCTTGCCATCAAAGAAAAATCCTCCGCTTGGACCATTATCTGGTAATGTTGCAGCCCATGCTATTCCTTTCGCTCCATTTTCTACAGGACGTCCTCCATTACCACCCAAATCAGTAGCTACCCATCCCGGATCAATTGCATTGACCAAAATTCCTGTTCCACGAAGCTCTGCTGCTAGAATCCGAGTAAGTGCATTCAGCGCCGCTTTGGAGAGACTATAGGCTGGTGTTCCACTACCCATGTAATTTAGAGAGCCTGCTCCGCTGGACACATTTACAATGCGTCCATACTTGTTTCTCTTCATTATAGGTATACATAGTTGAGATAATCTCCAAGGCCCAAACAGATTAGTTATTAATGCTTTATTGACGACATCTAAGTCTGCATCGACAGCATTTTGCCAAGTGTCGTAGAGAATTGCTGCATTATTGACAAGCACATCTAATTGTCCAAATTCTTGTTCTATTTGATGTGTTATCCTACTAATATTAATTTGATCTGATACATCAAGCTGATAAAATATTACGTCCAATCCTTTACCAATTAATATTTTTGCAGCTGTCTGGCCTTTGGCGAGATCTCGAGCACTCAATATGACAGTAAGGCCCAATTGTGCTAACTGACGACAGGTTTCAAATCCAAGACCTCTATTGGCTCCTGTCACAAGAGCGATTTTATTTTTGACAGCCATCTTTAAACATTCACTCTCTCACCTATACTCAGGAACACCATGATAAATAAATAAATGAAAAATTTTGATTTATGAAAAAGCCACCATATTTATTTGTATGAGATGGTAAAATCTACAAATTTGAAATGCATAAAATAGTTCTAATCATCACAACCATTCTCATGTCTTGACTTTTCTATTGTCCAGTAAGCTGCAAGTCGATGGATCATAGTCTACCAAACATATGTTTTACGATTATTAAGCCAATGTACATCTCCTAAAGTTAGTGATAAATAAAAATGACAAGAAGGACGAGGAATATGATAAGAAGAACAACCATCATCCTGGCAACATAGAGGTGCTTGCATGCTTCAACTGAATGTTCATTTAAAAGTCAGAACCTTAGAATTTTATTGACTAAATGCTGTTAGGAAAAATAATAAAACAAACGGTCTTCTTGCTTTCACAACATAAAATGATTGAATGGCTAACATAAGCAATTTCATAGTATGAATTAGATGATAACAAAGTAGTTAAGGAGTCCAAGCAAGAAGGAGAAGAATTAGGCAGAGAAAAAAACATGCTTACATAAAAAAGAATTCATTATATTGATGATTAGTAATAATTAATATTGAGCACAACGACAATTTATCTTAGATGAATTCTCCAGCACATAATAATAGATTGAGGTTTCTTTGCAAGTATATTGGTCAGGTATGTCTTAAGAAAGCAATGAAAAATAGTAGCCGTAATAATTGTAAATCTTTGGAAGTCATAATTTTGGTATAACAACAGCATCAGGTTTAGTTTTTGCCTATAAAGTACAGATTATAATTAGAGCATCATATGCATCTTAACAATCATAGTATACAATAATTATCTATCGGTAGAGAGGTAATTCTAATTCCTAATCCAAAATTTTATATATTGTCTTAGCATTGACATTCAGAAGAATAATATGATTAATGTAGCACTATTGTCAGTTTCTGCATTGTTAATAGCTTTTGGAGTAGTAGGAATGGTAGTGGCTGATCCCATTATGGATATACAAGAAGCTGAAGCACAACAGAGGGCAGGTGATATTACGGCAGCTTCTGAAGGACAGCCATTTGGAGGAGAGAAAATGGGAACAGTTACTGTAGACTCAGATGGTCGTAGGACAAATGTCAGTGCAGATATAAATACTACACCTAATGAGGGAAATGTATATGAAGGCTGGCTTGTAGATGCTGAGGGCTCAGGTTACAAACTAAGTTTAGGACAGTTTAGAAATGGAACCTTAGATTTTAGTCAATACATGGTAAATCCTTATACCTACAAGAACTTTGAACTAACTGAAGAACCAGCT
>JAJNBK010000373.1 GCA_021155845.1 Nitrososphaeraceae archaeon | reverse complement strand
CGGCAGAAGCTATGAAAACTGCGGCTGAAAATACAAAAAATACTATACTTGCATTAGAGCAAACAGGTATCCTGTACGAGTCCAAAAAGATAATAATGGTTTCTAGAAAGACAATCAATTTACGAAAGAGTACTCAAAATCTAGGAGAAATTATTAATATCACTAAAGGATTGGAAAAGTCATTTAGAGAGTTAATAAATGAATTGAAGTTACAATAGGTAGAATATTAAAGATAAAAGATGATAAAGAAAAGTGCTGAATGTGGTATATTGTAACAGGCATTATTAAAATTTTTCTGACTATAGATACAAAGGTTTTGAATAACTGTTACGATATACAGTTAACTGACGGCTCTATCGTCCTTTAGTTGCATGATAACGGTTAATAATCAGCGTTGATACACGTTTTCAGAAAGCCGCAGGAGGAGGAAACAACACGGCATCAAATATCAGTGTTGCTTCGGGGGAACTCCTGCGGCTCATGTTAATACGCTTAAAGAATACTAAAGATTTCTAACTCAATATTTCATAACTTATATCTATACTATACTAGGCGGTATTTGCGTCTAATTTTGGAGGTATCGATATTCCAAGTACGGTGGTTTGTCTTTCACCTGCTGAGCCCATTGTAACCCCTGGTCTGTGAGATTTACTGTATTGTTAGATCCATCATATTGGATTCGTGGCTGTGGCTCGTCTTGCAGAAACTGGATTAGCTCAGCCCTGGCCCGATATTTGTCTCCGAAGCCTTCCGCCTTAGGTTTCTCAAACACTTTGTCACTGTCAAACTTGGTACTCTTTATGCCTTTTGCGAGGAAGTATAAGATACAAACGAAGAGGGATTGATGACGGCGGGAGATTGATCTCTTTACAGTTTCCAGCTCATTATATTCATTGTCTGAGGGTTGATAATAAGGCACCATGTTTTTTTGTTGTTCATTCCAAAATCATTAAAGGTTTTTTGTCACATCATAATACTCAGTGTTAATATGACGGGGATCTCCGTATTCATCATGGCGGTGTACCCAGAATTGAGGGAAGGCATGACCAACCTCATCTCGGCCCTTGGGAACTAGGTCAAGATAGTGGTATGCCACATTTAACATATCGATGCCACGTGCATAAGCTGAATAGGTGTGAAACACGCGACCTACAGGGTCTTTGAAAAATACGCTGACTCCTTCCCGCTCTGGACCGGGTGTGTCTTGTGCAGAATAGTTGTAGAAAGCTTCCTTCTTAGCTAACTCTTCCTGTGTGAAAGACACGTGGTAGTCGAAATTGAAATCTGTATCGTAAGAAGAGACCCACTTGAAATCCCAGCCCATCCGCTTTTGGTACGCAGCCAGCTTGCTGTATGGCGCCCGAGAAACAGCGATCATAGTCACATCTCTTTGGTTCAAATGCACAATTATTCCATTGAAATTGTCTGCCCAAAAGGAACAATTTGAACATCCTGCCTTCCAGCTTGGATCAAACATAAAGTGATAGACTAATAGTTGGCTTCTTCCGTCAAAAAGTTCTGACAGCGTTTGTTTCCCATTCTGTCCCTCAAAGACATACTCCTTATTAACGGCTACCCACTTTGAAACAATCTTGTGATCTTTTAAGCTTGTCATGACTTTTTGTGATCCTCCAGCATCGTTTCATTTGAATAAAAAATTGCCATCCCATAGAAAATTCTGTCTTTGAGTAGATAATTTTATTGTTATTAGAAACTCCCTCCCTCTCCATGCCGATATTCATTACTTATATCGTATGCAACATTTGAGCTAGCCCTTCCCCATGGTTTGTCGTAATATATGTCTGAGATTATACTCTAAAATGAAAGTAAGCCGGTCACATTATATGGCTGGCGGGAAATACTGCAGAAGATGCGAGTACTTTTTTATCACTCAAAAAATGTTTTGTGAATGTTGTGGAATGTAGGTATTCCTTTCTTCACCGTCATCTGTTATGATTATGCCATTAAACTTAGCTCTGGGGTTGATGGTTGATACTATCGCCTTTAATGACCTGCAATTATGCCTATATGAAACATGCTCAAATATATATCCTATCAGTTATCAAAATACTTAAGTATAATAGACTATGTGAATATCCCAATTATACTCCACTTTTGTTGTAGTAGAATTCACAGAATTTTCTTGAAGGAACAGTCTTCAATAATTTATCTATATGTCATGCTGAGTGAATATAAGATAGGAAACCAGTTTTTACCTCATTTCCCATTAGCATTGACGGCTGACCCTTTCTGATATTCGTCATATACTCGTCATATTATCGTCATTTATTAGTCAGATAACCCCTTTTAGTTCAAATTGAAGTCCGGTAACTACTATATTATGCCATAAATTCTGCAAGATAAATACCATAAGAAGGGGTTACTAATTCAAATGGGTCAATAGCAGTATATTACTTGAATAATGAAACTAGGATCCAATCAAATAGAAGGAAATTCAAGATCTTATATATTTGAATATATATTATAAAAATTAAGTATTGTAAAGAGTTACATAATAATATGATAGATTTAAACCTATTAAACACAAAATGTGGATATTGAAGAAAATATAAGATATAAGCCGGTAACTATATATCTAAAAATAGACATATACTGATAGATGCGCTCAGTCGAGTACGAAGATTCTTTTGTTAAAATTGCAGGTCTAATTGGGGGAGAAGAGTACCTTAAGGTTGCTCGTGCACTTTTAAATACAGAAGATGCGACCGATGAAGAAATTGCAAGTGCCACTGGTCTGAGGATTAACATTATAAGAAAAGTTCTGTATGATATGTTTGGCAAAGCACTAATTACAGGTATAAGAGTAAAGGATGAGAAGAAAGGATGGTTTGTCTATAGATGGCGAGCGAAACGTGATCAAATTGATAATTTTATAGATAATCAAAAGAAAAAAATTCTCGACCGATTGCAAAAACGTCTAGAATATGAAGAGTCCTCCGAGTTTTATCATTGTGGAAATAAAGATTGTCCGCGGACAAAATTTGATGCTGCCGTTGAATTATTTTTCAAGTGCTCCAACTGCAAAGGACCGCTCAATATGGTAGACAACAGTAAGGTAAAGGAAGCATTACGCTATAAGATTGAACAGATAACATTAGATGTATCCTTAAGAAAATAATAAGATTATGACAACTTATAATACAAAACTACCTCTCCATTATTTTGTCTTGACACCTTTATCAATTCCATTTTTATACCATCTGAGATTCTTTCATAACCATCCCCTT
>JAJNBK010000372.1 GCA_021155845.1 Nitrososphaeraceae archaeon | reverse complement strand
TGTGGCGACGGCATAGATGTAATCATGGACTTTAATCTAACACAAGGAGATGATCGTGCTGGCAATTGTGAAGAAATAGTTCAACTTGGAGTCTCATAATCTGTGAGTTACAATCTTTTAGTAGGCTAACTCCTCCTATCCGTTTGTTAAATTAGTTTTGTTTTTGCAAAACTATCTACTATGATATTTAGTTTTTTCCTTGTATATCAGAAGGCCTTTAATGTATAGGAACACAAGAACCCTCGTATATTGAAGACAATTCAAAAATAAACAAACATAATACTTAAAAAGAGCCTATACTTACAGCAATGCCTGAATCTGAAGATAAATCATAAATCTATAATTTTACTCACTATTCCTCTTGTATTATCCGCATTTACTCATCTATGGAATCTTGATGGATTTCCTAGCATTTATCGAGATGAGGAGCATTACATGCGAAAAGCTTTGCATGTAATGAATGGTTCAGGTCCTCAAGAAGGTCCAAATGATCCACTTAGTTATCGCGCTCATCCATATACTCATCCATATTTTGGTCAAATTTTCTTGGCAGGTACATTAGGGATGATAGGTTATCCGGATTCACTTAATCCTTCTAGTGATATCAAATCAATTGAAACACTATATGTGGTTCCAAGGGTATTGATTGGACTACTTGCTGTCGTTGATACCTTTCTCTTGTATAAAATATCACAACGCCTTTACAATAGGAATGTTGCACTCATTGCATCAATTTTTTTTGCAATAATGCCTCTAACTTGGATTTTGAGAAGGATATGGTTAGAACCTATCCAATTGCCTTTTCTTCTATTGTCAATATTATTGGCACTTCATTTAAAAGATTCAATAAATAATAACAAGAAAAATGTTATTTTAATTCTATTATCAGGCATATCTCTCGGAACAGCTATCTTTACAAAAATTCCAGTATTTGCTATGATTCCACTAGTAGGCTTCCTTATTTATAATAATAATAATAATAAAAATAAAAATAAAAATTGGAAGTATCTTGGACTATGGTTCATTCCTGTTGTTTTAATACCGTTTATCTGGCCTGCTTATAGCTTAGCAGCAGGTCAATACGATCAGTGGTTAGATGGTGTGTTTTGGCAAGCAGGAGAGAGAGGAGAAAATAATGGAGCATTTAGATCAATCAATACTTTGATGAATATGGATCCAGTTTTAATAACATTGACTTTTGCAGGATTGATTTATGCAGCCATAAAGAGAGATTTTATTATCTTTCTTTGGATCATTCCGTTTATGATCTTTGTATTTCTCGTCGGACACGTGTCATATTGGCATCTGATTCCATTATTCCCTGCATTTTGCATTGTAGCCGCTAAATTGATAGCAGATCTATCGAGCAAAATAAGTAACAAAAATATTCAGAAAATTGCACCCTATGCTATAATTTCAGGGATAGGACTTTTCGGACTACTAACAACTACGATGCTGATAACAATGAATGTGGCTTCCTTTCACTATGAAGTAGAAGCATTTCTTGCTCAACGTATACAAGATATGAATTATACAACTGATGACAAAATAACTATGCTTGCTAGTAACTATTGGCTTTGGCTACCTATATACATATTTGATGAGGATCATGGCAACGATTATAAGAATTTTGATAAAATTCTTTTTGTTGCTGGTGGGAATTTCATCAACGATATGGTTAGAGGCAATAGGACTAGAGAAAACATAGAGGAACTAAAAATGCTCTATGATAAATCGAAAATTCTTACAACAATAGAAGAAAAAGACTACAGCAATATATATCCTGATAGATATCCATATACTGCTATTAGAGACATAGATCCTAAAGCATCCAAAAGGATTGAGATTAAAGCTAATTATTGATTGGATTCGTCGGCTGTGCCTTTATAGGGATGATTTATGATACTCCAAGTATCAATGCTACTATTGCTGAAATACTATAGCCAAAGACTCAACAGCAGAATCTATTAATACGTTTTTTCTAGACCATAAGAATACAAAATATTTTCTCGACTTTACATGTACTGCTACTAGTCATTAGTAGTTATTGATAGAGCAGATAAATCAATAGGAATAGTAACAGAGCGAGATTTGGTTAGAAAAGTATTTTTGAATTTATGTTGCTATTGAACCAACAGAAAATCAATTCTTGATGTTTATTTATCTTTTAGAGCTGAAAGAAATACATTTTATTCTAGAGAAATTTCCTTCTAAACTCATTGGTAAAAGATTATTATGGAAAACATATACACTTTCAACAGATATGGCGGTACCTGGTATCAATAGATATGCATATGTAGGCTACTGCATTATTAAGGACAGAACGGAATGCTTTGATGATGATTATTACTTTGCATGTACGACAGAGAGAGATAAGTGTGCAGACTAATCCATTTGAGAAATTGGCTCAATTTATTGTTGACTATATAATAAGTGATTGCTTAAGTTAAGAGAGCCCATTATGGACACTTTACTTTCGATTTGAAATGCACATTCCCGCTGTCACTTATGTATATATTATCTGAAGAGTCGATAGTAATATCGTGTGGAATCAGAAATTCACCTGCACCGCACCCTGTAGAACCCCATTTATGAATAAATGTACCATCAGAAGAGAATTTCTGTATACGATTGTTTCGTGTATCAACCACATAGACATTACCAGAAGAATCTATGTCAATACCATGATTTTCATTAAATTGACCATTTCCTGAACCTTTAGACCCCCAGCTAGTAATGAATTTGCCATTACTATCAAACTTTGAGACTCGCGAATTTTCTCTTCCATCGGTAACATACACATTATCATTAGAATCGATAGCGATATCATGGAGATGGACAAATTGTCCTTCACCAGAACCTCTGGACCCCCAGCTAGTAATGAATTTGCCATTATTGTCAAACTTTTGAATCACAGGTTTATTTTGATCAGAGACATATACATTACCAGCAGAATCGACAGCCACGCCCCATGGTCGTTGGAATTGTCCTTCACCAGAACCTTTAGACCCCCAGCTAGTAATGAATTTGCCATTATTGTCAAACTTTTGAATATTGTGATTTCCATAATCTGCCACAAAGACATTACCCGCAGAATCGACAGCAATACTTTCTGGTACGACAAATTGTCCTTCACCAGAACCTTTAGACCCCCAGCTAGTAATGAATTTGCCATTATTGTCAAACTTTTGTATGTTATCTTTATCGTCATCACTTACATACACGTTACCAGTGGAAGAATCAACACCTATACCGTGAGCATGAAGAAATTGTCCTTCACCAGAACCTTTAGACCCCCAGCTAGTAATGAATTGGCCATTACTATCAAACTTTCTGATATGGTTAAAGCCTATAAGCTCGGTATTAGCTTTTTCTTGAGCAAAAGAAGACGAAGAAAAGTTAGTTGCTAATATGATAGATGTTATGATTACTATTGACAATATAATTATGACTGATTTGTTATTTTTCATCATCAATACAAGTTTTAATAAATTTATAAATATTGTAGTACACTCCAATTGTAATTTAAATGGCTATTAAGAAGGATATGTCTTAAATCGATCGATAGTAGTCATGTCATGCTAACTTAGGAGATAAAATTATAGCTGTGCGACATACTCAAACATTATATGAACATATTGAATGCGAGAAAAAGGATCTACAGGGATTGCTGTTGTTATCTATGAATACTTTACATATATTTTTGTATCATTGTCATCACAAAATAAATATAATTATTAATGTTACTGTTATAACAATAGATTAAAAGGTAGCCAAACAAGCCTGCTTCGCGCCTATAGTCATATACACAAACTATTATATCCAATCAAGAAGAAGAAGAAGAAGAGAGATATTTGTCTTTATAGATAATTGAAGGCTAGAACCTCAAAGAAAAAGCACATATCACTCGTATACGATCTCATCAAAGGCGTTTTTTCAGAAGGTACATGATACAGTACAGATATATCTAATGAAAAAATACTAGACACAACATTTTCTATATTTTCTATAACAGAACGATAACGTATTAATTGTCTACTACAATATAATAAAATATAAGACGACAAACCAAAGGACAATACATGTCTGATCAGGCTAACGCCAACCTTAATAAGTATCTTTTAATGATTGGAGATGTGCCATATTAATTGACTAAATATAATCTATTTTTTGTAGTATTTCTTATTGCAATACTACTACTTTCAAGTTCTGAATCAATTAAAAATCTTAATTATGCTAACGCTCAGGAATCAGTAAATAAAAAAGAACCAATAATTAATGATCCCAATCTAAAGGCAGACCTAGTTGCTAATGGACTAGAATTACCAACTGGTATGGCATTCCTAGGTCCTAATGATATTTTAGTCATAGAGAAGGAAAAGGGAACAGTACAGAGGATTATAGACGGGAAGATGTTACCAGAGCCTCTCCTTGATGTCAATGTTGCTAGAGTAAGTGAAAGAGGTTTACTGGGAATTGCCGTGTCAAAACATGTAAATGGCCCTACTTATGTTTTCTTGTTTTACAGTGAAACTTTAGTAAAAGATGGTGGTAATCCTGTGGGCAATCGTCTTTACAGATATGAACTTATGAATAATAATACATTGGTAAACCCTAAACTGCTTCTAGATCTACCAACTAGACCAGG
>JAJNBK010000371.1 GCA_021155845.1 Nitrososphaeraceae archaeon | reverse complement strand
CAATCTGATCTTTTTTAAGGCAGAATGGAAATTTTAGATAAGAAATAGCTGGCAATGTCATGTAAATATCGTCATCCATTAATTGGAAAATTTTTAGATGTTAGCTTCCAGACAACTATTTTTACTGGCTGCCGACTCTAGTAGCAGATAGGAATTTTTTTTCATTTATTATAGTACACTTTCAGTTACAAAACGTGCATATATATGAAACAATACTTTGGGTAAAGGGAGGGAGAGGAGTTAGATACTGTTGGATCTAATATTTTTTCTCTCTCTCCTGACATTGAGCCATCTGCTGTTGGAGAGGTAAAATGTCACTGCTCTTTTCAATGTTAATATAAAAAGGCTGTTAAAAGAAAAACATAGCATTGTATATCTTATACACATCATACACTAAAGATATAGTATATGCCTATTTCTAGTGGATATCGCAATGTAGTTCATTGATCTGTCATAATTATTATAGTTGAATCAACTATCACCGGAATTAGAATTGTTTTGTTTTGATCAGAGAATGACTTTATTGGACTATAATGATACTACTTATTATATTTTCAAATAAGAAGATTTGCTTTAAACTCATTTAAAGTATCACTATATCATTTCTATAGAAATCTATAGTTTCAGCAGATCATTATGTCTAGAGAAATCTTTTTGATTTGCCTATTGCTAATTTGAGCATCTATCCTTAGCAAATTCAAAAATGCATGAGCTTATTATTGTCATCGAAATTATTTCGCTTATCGTGTCATGTACAAGTCTATTTTGAACTGTTTTAAATAATTTTATATTCTTATCTTCTTTGAGCAATGCTTGGACCAAGTGTGCGTGTTTATTTATTATGGTATTACAGAGTATTTTCCTGCTATTAATGCAGATCCACCTCGTTTTACAATATCATCATCTGTGCTGCCTCCCATTGCCTCTAGCCAAGAGTTTGTGCAATTTAGTATTTTCTCAATATCTCTCTTTTGATAATATCTTCTTTTACAAGCCTGATTTCTTTTTGTAGTTTAATGCTATTTTTATTTTTATTAGCATGACCATTGATAATCTTGAATTTGATTGTCTCTAGATACGATATGAAAATGTAATTATGTGTATGATCGTTATTTGGAGTAAAGATAAAGAGATGGACTGGACAAAACCTAGCGTGTATCCAATACATAGAGAACCCAGCTATAGAATAAAAAATTCCTTTTTCAGAGTATCTGGCATTTATGCTAATTCATTTAAAAGGGTTCTTTTCAGCTGTGAATTATTGTTTTAGAAGGAGAATTTCTATTAGGCTGTTCCGGATGGAGTTATGCTGATACTCCCGACAAAGGAGGATGGACAGAAGTATTCTATCCTGATGTCAATACTAAAAGATTACGATATTACTCACAATTCTTCAATACTGTAGAGATGGACTCAACCTTCTATAACAAGTTCTATTCTCATATGACAAAAGGTACCTTTATTGGAATGGTCAGAGCGACTCCAGAAAATTTTCAATTTTCAGTCAAGGTACCAGAAACAATTACACATGAAAAAAGATTAGATATCAGAAGAGGGGCGATGACAGATTTTGAAGAATTCCTCGACAAAATATCACCGTTAAAGACACTATGCTGTTGAATTCAGACATCCATCGTGGAAAACTGAAGGACCTTGGGAAATGCTAAAGCAATACAATATTGCAGCAGTAATTACAGATTCACCACCAAAAGAGAATCTTCATTTTCTGTCTGATGTAGTTATTACAGCAGATCATTCATTTGTGAGACTTCATGGAAGAAATACAAAAGGACATTATTGGTATAATTATTTGTACACAAAAGAAGAACTAAAACCGTGGGTTGAAAAAGTCTCACAAATAAGAAAGGAAAGCAAGATTCTGCGGGCTTATTTTAATAACCATTGGGGGATGCACTGCAATTTAAAGAGATGACGTCTAGTGCCCCATTATCAGAAAATGAAAGAAAGGCATTAGAACATGCTAAGACATATCTGAGTGCTAACACAGCAGGACTATGAGAAAACACAAATCACGCTCAATATAGGTGAGGTTTTACACATGCGTTAATAAGTATCGTCCATTCTGCAGCATACCATGATCATTATTAAGATATATCATCTTTTTATCTGCCTTCAGCTTTTTAATCCTTGATAGAATGTTATCAAGCTCTTTCTCTGAGTATATGTAATTATACCATTCTTTAGAACCATGAAGTCTAAGATACACTGCACCGTTTGTGGACATTAAGTTATATGGAAGACCTAGTGCGTTAACCGAGCAAAAAACTATGCCTATATTTTTAATTTCCTTTACAGCTTCCCACCACGATGAGTCTCTAAATTCTATAACAGCCTTGTTTCGTAAATTAGTTTTTTCAAAGAATGCTCTTATTATTTCTAGGTTTTCTTGTTTATATTTATAGTTAGCTGGCATCTGAAATAGCCAGAAATCGATTTTCTTTTCAAGAGATTCAAGAGATTGCTTGAATCGATTCCATAGTTCTAATGATCTATTCTTTAGTCTGTTATAATGGGTAACTGAGCGATGTACCTTAATGGAAAAAGAGAAGTCTTTTGGAGCTGTTAGCCAAGTCTTTACCCAACTTTCGGAAGGAAAACGGTAGAAGCTGGCATTGATTTCAACTGAGTTAAAGCCTTGGTTTATGTACCATTTAAATGGAGTAGGCTTAGCTTCATTCCAAAAATATGTGTAGCCAGATGTTCCTATTCGTATTAATGATGACAAGGCCTCTCTACTATTAGTGTTGAATTGGTTATGTAGGATTAATTAGTTTATTTATGGATCCTTAAAGTTTCTTTACAACCTTGTTTTCCAGTTATGTTATCAAGTTATGTTATCAAGACATTATCATAAATAAAAAGCATCCCATTCCTTATTCTGAGTAATATAGTTCCAAACTGGAAAGACATACATGAATATAGAAATAATAAAGAATGCTCACCTAATAAGCAGAGATGTTATAGAAGCTACAACAATTTTAGTTTTCTACCTCAAATACCTTCCGTTGCACAGAGATGAGGTCTGGCGTGTATAGTAGTAGTTTGCTTAATCATCTCATTGTTTCGCATTCACCTTGTATATGTTAGAAATGAAATAAGAGACCATTATGTTAACTAATTATAATACCTTTAGATGCTAACTACATATTCAGGCAACTAAAAAAATGGGATGTTGATATGGGGGTTCTCAATCATCATGTTATAGCAGCAGCACTATAAACTATAGCTAATAATCTAATTTCTATTGTTAAGAATAATAGCTAAACTATTATCCTCTTCCGGATCCTTGTGATGCTATTTTGCAAGAGGAGATGATATCGAGTAGTAATAGTAAATTTAGTGTAATGGTCATATATAAGAAGATAAGGCAGCAATGATGAGATAATAACGATAAATGAACAAAATAGTTACAAAGAAAAGCAAAGATAGAATGTATATTAAATATGAAGTCTTCTCTAATAATCAATCACATTTAAAAAAATATCCTTTATTTTATAGCATCCATGAACAACTCCAAAGCTTTGGAATCAAAAGGATCTTGAAAGGCAAGGAAAAACTGTCCTATTCCAGCATCGATATATTCCTTAACTCTCTCCGCTATCATTTCCGGTATGCCCACCAATCCATTTCTTACTATTTGATTGTATACACTAGGCCCTCTTTCCATAGCAAATAGTTTTTCTTTATATTTCAAATCAGCCGAAGAT
>JAJNBK010000017.1 GCA_021155845.1 Nitrososphaeraceae archaeon | reverse complement strand
GCCGGCTTTAGAATTGGCAGAATTGACGATGTTACTCCAGTTCCTCATGATACTACGAGAAAGCCTGGTGGAAGGAGAGGAAGAAGAGTATAATATCCTTCTCTTATTGCATAAATTAAATTTGGTCTTTACACATTTCAAGAAACATTACCTTGTTCTTGGTAAAGATTACAGCAAAATACTACTCTAAGTTTATGGCGTCTTTTTGTCATTCCACTACTGTATAATAATAAAATTCTTGGGATTCCTTGATTTTATATTAGTTGCTCTTTACCAACATTAAACTGTTCTTTTTCTGATTAATAAACTAAAAAGTTAATTTTGTATTTCGCAAATAGACAAAGAAATTATCATACACCTTCTATCATATTTATAGATTCTGTCCAATTATCATTTTTTGATTTGTTCAATTTATAATATTCTATTAGTATAGTTAAAGAATTATTATAAAATACTTCAATTTCATTAAAAGAAACTTATTGTTTGCATAGCATATGATCGCTTGAAGGTTCAATCATCATCAACGGTAAGTACCCAGCAATACTTTGATAAGTATCTATTTGAATAGAGTAATCAAAAACTAAAAATTTTAATAATACATCGAAATATTTCGCATCTATTCATAATAGGAGAAATATAATATTCAACATTCAATTGTAGAATGCAGAGTCTATAAGAGGGACAGCAATCACAGTAGTATCATTCTTTTTTTCTTATTTCTGAAGAGATTTTATTTATGCTTTGCACATGCTGTTTTTTATAAAACAGAAAAAAATTACATTATTTTCATACTTCCAGCCTCTTGACTTGTCACTATTGCCTAAAGTGAGATTATATAAAAATTTTTTTCAACGAACTATGCATTCAAAAATACATTGTCATCTTAGAATCAGCTTCAAAATTAGTAGTTGGGAATCAAGGATAACCGGGTATTATTAGCTAGCGTCGTCAGTCATATCTTCATTCTGCTGTTTCAGTTTATCTGATAATGAAACTAACTTTCCATGATCTTCAATTTTGATACTAGTATTAACTCTAATTTTCAATCCAATAGATCGGAATAAAGCAAGTAATTCTCCACCTGAGATTCTTTGACTTATCTCACCTGCTTTAATCAATTCTATAATTCTTGCAAGTATTGCTTTTGTCTGATAGGGATATTGGGATTCTGCAAGTTTTAAAACCTCTTCTCCTCTGTCATATAGATAGGTCGATATTATTTCTCTATCATTCTCTTTTTGAGGTGTTGGTTCTTGTTCCCTTTTTTTTGCCTTTTCAAATGCAGCAGCCTTGTCTCGTAGTTCTTTCATCTTTCTGGCCTTGATAATAGCTATATCTGGATCTTCTTGTGACACTACCCTTTTATCACTCCAATTGGGATTAATCTTACTACTTTAGTCGCTATTCCAAGCGAATGTGAAACTTCTACAACTGCATCTACATCCTTATATGCATCAGGTGTCTCTTCCACCATTCCTTCCTTTGTAAGTGCCTTTACATAGATACCTTTTGATTGCAGCCTGCTTCTTACATCTTCTGCAGTATAACTTCTCTTTGCCGCAGACCTTGACATTGTCCTACCAGCACCATGTGCTGTTGATCCAAAACTTAAATCAAGAGAATTTCTATTTCCTAGAAGAATCCAGCTTGCAGTTCCCATAGAGCCCGGTATAATTACCGGCTGACCAATATTGCGATATTTATTGGGAATCTGATCCATTCCTGCAGGAAATGCTCTTGTAGCTCCTTTTCTATGAACAACTAAATCTTGCATACATTCGCCTTCCACCTTATGGCGCTCCAGCTTGGCAATATTGTGAGATACATCGTAAACTAGTTTCATATCAAGCTGTTCCTCGGTCATATTAAATACTTTTTCAAAAAGTTTTCTTGTCCAGTGTGTTATCATCTGCCGGTTACACCATGCAAAATTTAATGCCGAGAACATTGCCTTACGATAATCTTCACCTTCTGATGAATTATTCGGAACACATGCAAGTTCTCTATCCGCTAGTTTCATTCCATACTTTCGCACAGCGATTTCAGAGATACGTAAATAGTCGCTGCATACCTGATGTCCAAATCCCCTCGATCCGCAGTGAATTAGAACAGTTAGCTGTCCTTCTTTATTGATACCCATACTTTCTGCAGCTCTTTCATCGAAGATTTTGTCTACCTTCTGTATTTCAAGAAAATGATTGCCTGAACCTAAGCTACCTAATTGAGATGTGCCACGCTTTCTTGCTGTCTCTGAAACCTTTGCAGAATCAGCACCAATTATTTTCCCACTTTCTTCACATACTTCTGCATCTTCTTTCCAGCCATATCCACGATCAATAGCCCAATGCACACCTTCTACAAGCAATTCATCTAGTTCAGATTTTGTCAACTTAACAGTTCCTTCGCTTCCAACACCTGACGGGATCGAGCTAAAGAGTCCGTTTACAAGATCTTTTAATTTTGGTCTTAGATCTCTTTCGAATAAGCCCGTTCTAATCAGTCTTACGCCGCAATTAATATCATATCCAACCCCCCCTGGACTTATTATGCCGTGTTCTAGGTCAGTTGCAGCGACTCCTCCTACTGGGAATCCATAACCTTCATGTCCATCTGGAAGAACTACAACGTGTTTTCTCACGCCAGGTAATGTAGAGACGTTTACTGCCTGATCAATAGTTCGATCAATAACCATTTTAGAAATAAGACTATCATTAGCATAAATCGTAACCGGAACATTCAGAATTCAAAGTCATTTATTTTTCTAACTCGATGGTTACCACTTTTTGTTACTAATTCACTCATTATACGATTTGAATTTGAGCCGTAGTTATTATAAGCCTTACCTTCGAGATATCAAGCTGTCAAAATAACCACTCACAAAAAATCGTTTATTTTTCTTAGATCTTTTGTTTTCAATAATCGCATCTAGATCTTGTAATTACATAATGAAAATGAGTAATTAAGAATTGCATTATATAATATTATTTAGTTCTACATGTACTTTTATTAGAGCATATGAAAGAAAAATAAGTTATCCTCACTCTGTTTATTATTTTTCTTTTAGTTTTGTATATGCAACAGATGTAAAGCAAGAAGATTTAAAAAGCCTTTGTCTTTTCATGATTAAAGTATCACAATGGAGAATAAGAAGAAAATAATTTTATCAGTATTAATATCACTTTCATTGTTATCAACTACTACCACTATATATATACAAACGGCATCAGCCTTTTTTCACGAAAAGCTATTTGGAGGAGGCAACACTAAACCAGAAGATATAACTGAGGACAAACCTGCCAATACAACGACGACTGGTAGTTCCACACAGACTTCAACTCCAAAGGATGATAATATAAAAGGTTCAGCTGAAGATGATGTTTTAGTAGGTCTAGCCGGAAATGATGTAATTGACGGACAAAGAGGAAATGACAATATTGATGGTTCTGAAGGAGATGATTATCTAATCAGCGGCCAAGGCGCCGATACTATTAATGGTGCAGTTGGAAACGATGTAATTGAAGGTAATACAGGAAATGACAATATTAATGGTTCTGAAGGAGATGATTATCTAATTGGCGGTCTAGGCCGCAATACTCTTAATGGTGGAGTTGGAAACGATACTCTTGTTGGTGGCCCAAACTCTGATACTCTTACTGGTAGAGAAGGCCAAGATATCTTTGTCTGTAATCAAGGAAATGATAAAGTCTTAGATTTTAATGCCACTGAAGGCGATATTAGATTAAACGGCTGTGAAGATAATGATATGACAGGCAAACAAACGAGTAATGGTAATGTTACAGGTACCGCAAATATGACAGCTGGGAGCAACAACAACAACACGATCACTACAAATGAGACATCAGAGCTTGGAGAAACCGGGGATATACTCTCAGACCTTAACTTGACACCTTAGGAAAAGAAGGTATATGGATTATTGAATACAGAGGTATAGTCAGTAAAGTCGGAAACTATGGCACATATACAAGACAATTAAAGAAAATGGAAATAATATCAATACTCTATTAACATTATAATAAAAAATAGTATTCAGTTCTTATTTTGGTTTTTCGAAGTTTAATCTCAGAATGACATATTTTATAATACATCCTTGTCTTGCTATCTAAGGATTTTGTAATATTTATTCAGGTTTTTTTGTTTAGCATCTAATTAGCAAGATAATAATACTAAATTTTCTCTTATATCTATGGATAGATAATTAACATTCTTGGCCTCTACTGCATCTACTGTAAAGTAGAGAATTATTCAAAGGCATTGAAGCCCTATTGACTTTTTCCAATTAAATGAACATAACCACGGTCATCAAGAAGTGACGCTTCTTTCGAAGTCTCATTACCATTTGTCAGAAATACCTTGCCATCTCCTTTTTCTACTTTGCCTATCACAAGCAATTTCAATTTTGATTTTCTAGCGATAGTTTTAATCCTATTCAATTTGGATTTTGGTATGGTTGCAACTATTTCATATTCCTCTCCTCCATGAAATATAAGTTCTTTTGCATCTAAATGATTATTTTGGGCAAAATCGACAACTCCTTTAGCCAATGGTATGTTCTCTATTAGAATGTTAACTTTACTCTGACGTGCTAATTCATAAAGAGACGTAGCAAGACCATCACTGGAATCTATAGAAGAAGAAAAGTATTTTGCAAGAGCAATCCCAAATTTTTGTTGAGGTTTTGGTTTAACTACCGATAGGATAGCATTTTTTTTAAATATCCCATGAGATTTTGCATCCTCTGTAAGGATTTTCAATCCGGATGATGAATAGCCAAATTCTCCAGAAACAACGACCAAGTCTCCAGGTTTTGCACCACTTCTTCTTGGAATATTATGAGATCTTTAATTTCATTTTTAGAGTATCTTCTTGGAATTCCGATGGAAATTAAGGATAGATATGGCGGTTTAATGCCCTTTGCTGATAAGTCACTAACGCAAGAGACGATGCTTTTTCTAGCAATTTGCCAAGGCTTCATTCCTGTTGGGACATCAGTATTCTCAACAAGCATATCACATTTCAATATAATACTTATAGGACAAAAAATATTGTTCTTACTAGTCTTTGTCTTTGCATCTTTTAGAGAAACTATTGCAACATCGTCTTTTCCAAATTCAGTTATTGTATTATCCGGTTTAAATTTAGATATAAAAAGATCGATAATCTCTTTTTCATTTAATTTGGTCATATGTAAATTGAACTTTTTCTCTTGTCTTCTTGTACAAAGATTGTATATTTGCCTTTTTGGATTCTATTGATATTCTGATAGCATGTTCTGTATTTGATGGTCTTACAAGTATCCAAGAATCATCATCTATTATAGCCTTAATACCATCGATCGTCAAAACTGCGGATGATTCAGCCGTAAATGAATCAGTTAATTTCTCAATAACTTTTCTGTGCAAAGATGAATCTGCAGATATTTTTGATCTAATTTGAACATACTGAGAAGAGAAGTCAAGATATTCATCTATTTCTTTCTTATCTAAGG
This sequence comes from Nitrososphaeraceae archaeon, assembly GCA_021155845.1. Next base: position 13,801 of record JAJNBK010000017.1, on the reverse strand, counting down.
ATGAGATGATGGCACTTGCCAAAAATCCATCTCTACACATGTTGAATTTCGGCATAATAAAGCCGGCGCTACTTCCTTCTCCCCCTGCCTCAGCATCAACTTCTAACATTTTGCTAACAACATTTGCTTCACCAACCTTGGAAAAATCAAATCTTCCTCCATGATCCTTTATAAATTTCTCTACGGCTATACTGGTATCTATGCTCGTAACAAATTTTTTCATTCCTAAATTAATTGCACTGGCAATACAAATCAAAAGTGTGGCATCAGGGCTTAATTTTTCACCCATTCTATTAACTACTACAAGTCTATCCCCGTCTAAATCGAATGCAAATCCAAAGTCAAGCTCATTTGCTATGACCAATCTGCACAATTCATTAAGATAATCTGCAGTAGGATCAGGTCCTCTTGAAGTTACGCCATGAACATCATTTATACTATAAAATTTGCTGCCAAGTTTTTTGAATAAGTGATTAGCATAGCCACATGTGGCTCCACCACCGAGATCAAGTCCGAGCTTTAATGTTCTATTATACGTTGATTTCTCTACGAAGTTAACAATCTCATTTACATATTCTGAAACGCAATCAAAAGATCTGCCAAGTTTGCCAGTAGAAGATGTTGCTGCTGCTGCTGATTCTGATGATAATGCAGTATTCTTTAGCATTGTATGCAGTTCATCTTCAAAAATTCCTCTACCTTTTATTATGAATTTTAATCCATTCCATTCAAAAGGGTTATGTGACGCAGTAACAACAAAACCCGAACCGTATTTTCTTGCCTCCCTGAATACTATGGGTGTTGGTGCCACATCAAAATTGTATACGTCAATATCCTGTTCCATCAAACTTGCCGAAACGGTCTGACTAATTACCCTACTTGAAGGCCGAGTATCTTGTGCTAAAACACATTTTCTTCCTTCCAACTTAATTATGGAAGCAAACAATCTCGTGAATCTGATAATTTCATGTAAACAAAGGTCAAAGCCATAAATTCCTCTAATACCAGATATTGATATTTTCATAAATGGTAACCAACCAGACATCCGTAATATTTACTCTGCGCTAATAATGACTAAATTTAGGTAGTTTGTTTCTTAAAGTATATGAAGAATTAAATAATGAACATTGAAATTTTCATATATCGATTTTGCCCTAGTAGCTCAGCCTGGTTAGAGCGAAGGTTTCGTAAACCTTAGGTCGTGGGTTCGAATCTCACCTGGGGCTTCAATTAGCTATAAATATCTCTTATGGGACTTTGCAGAACTTCCATAGCATGACTATCTCAAATTATACTAGTATTATACATACTCAGTTTAGATAGATATCTAACAAATAGTATGTCTAATCCAGAACAGAGCAAGTAATTTTAATCACCAAAAAATACAATAATTTGTCATGTCGCATTTTATATACTAAATATAAATACTTATTAGCAATTTTTCATATAAAATCTGTCTATCATATAAAATTTGATTATCTTTTTTATTGAATTAACAGCTGTAATAGAATGCGAAGTGCGGGATTCGAACCCGCGATCCCGAGCTTGGGAAGCTCGTACCTTAACCAGGCTGGGCTAACTTCGCTTTAATTTAAATTTCAAATTTAGAATAAGAAATAATAACAACACTTCCATACAGACGATAAATATTTCCCGTGTTCTCACTTACATAATTCCAGACTTCAGGGTTAACAGGTAACACTCTGAAATTTGACTTTTGAGAATCATCCAAGGAGTCATAAACTGATTGACCTATTACAATCTGATCGGGCTGTGCAAGTGCAGTCATTTTTGTTGCAATGCTTATAGTATAACCCAAAATGTCAAGATGAGGTTTTTTTATTAGTGTTTGATTCTCAATATTTTTATCTTCTTTACTGTCAGACACATAATTGAGTGCATCCCATCCAAACTGGACTATTACATTCTCCCCGACATCTATTCCAACCCGTACACTCATTTCAGGATAATCATACTGATTCAGAATTGGATTTATACCCTGCCGCATTACTTTAATCATAGATCTTGCGCAGTATACTGCATTGATGCACGGTAAATACAAATCATAGTTATCACCCACAACAAAAAATGCCAGAATTGCATCTCCGACATACTTTAATACATATCCACCATACGCTGCGATCATAAGAGACATTTCTTGAGTGAATGCTTGAATTATTGTTGCAAGCCTATCTACAGGAAGAGTCATTGATAGCCTGGTTGAACCTACAAGATCAATATGCAAAATTACTAGCGTTACTTTAGATTTAGCAAACTTCTCTAATACATTTTGTGTCTCTTTAAATGAGATATTAAATTCCGGTGCTACTTTTAATGCTTTCCAGACTCTTGATTGTGCCATGTGAATCGCAGAGTCCAGGTCAACTACTGCATCAAGATAAAACGAACCCAAGGAAGGAGTGTCTGATGCTTGTCTGATAGAGATCTTTTTTCTCTCTTCTTCTGTATTTGCGGTCTCAATAATTTTGTCTACTTCCTCTTTACCCATATCGAGCTGTAAAGATATTATATCAGCTGAGATACCAGAATTATACAAATTTAATACAGTCTGACGTTGATAACTACTACTAATACTACTACCATCGCCAGCATCATTAGCAATATTTCCAACCATATCTTTTTTTCCTAATTTACAGTATTAATTTGACTTCATCTCTTATGGGATATTTATGTGATTTATTTATGAAAATAAGAGAGAAGCAAACCATATGGTCTATCTAACTATATATAGATGTTTAAGTATAGATATTAAAAAATCTCTTATGACTGATTTATTAATTGGAGTGATAAGAAGTGAGAGAAAAAAATAAAATTTATAGTGTAAATCATATATCATTGAAATCAGTTAAGACAAATAGAAACTTTAACTTTTAATCAAATGTTGAAATTACAATAATCTCAATAAATGAAGATATATTAAATTAGTCAATAACATAGTACTATACATTCTGCAAAAGTTTATCAAATGAGATAAAAGATGTGTTAAAATTCAACAAACTTTATTCAGACTACAAATACACAACGAAAAACAAAATTGAACCTCGAAATATAACAAAGCAAATTATCTTCTTTCCTCTTTAGAGAAAATATTATTCAGTGATCCAATTATTTTGGGTATATCATTATAATGTTTTATGATATCAGACGCTTGCCTAACCTCGGAGTTTAATTCTGATGATCGAATAGAACGATTAACTATAATCTTTATGAGAAATCATAACCACTCGGTATAGATAGAGGTAGAAGATAAAATCAATGACTTATGTATCAGATGATCGTAACTATACAGATAATCGACAGTCGGGCGTAGATGCACCGGTCGAACGAGTTGGCGATATTAGAGGAGAGCCGCCTGTTAATGAGACCACTGATAGAAATAAAGCATCAAAAATGGCAAATCTACTTGAGGGTTTACAAACTACAAAAGAAGAGATCAAAGATCATATAAATCGGAAATCTCCAAGCATGGGAAACAGAATTAACGATGTTATGGAAGCTGTTCAAAATAATCTTAGAGAAGACATTCAATATAATAGCGTCTATGATATTGAGACAGCAGCCAAATTAGTAAAGAAAAATGATTAATAATAGAATTGTTATTAAGCTTTAAAATTTAAAAATAAACCTTTCTCTTCTAATCCTATGTGTTTTGGAAGATCTTGTAACTAACAGAATCTTTAGTTAAATAAATGACATTAAATATTCATGCTTATTAGTTCACTTGCTCAATTAGAACAGACCTGAATTACTCAAATCGAGTTTGTTTAAGGATATCAATTGATAACTCTCTTCTATAATACAATCAAAATAAGATAAAATTCGATTCTAAAATTAGCATTGAATAAACTTACTTTCGGAAACTAGAGATACGAAATGAACCTTTAACTCTTAATTCCCCTATTTCTGACATTTGGCAAGTTCCTTGAATTTTTTAATATCTCTATTAATAGTTTCTAAATAGTTAACACCTTCTAAATGCAAATGTGTAGACGCAATGATTCGTCTTTATATTCATCCTGAAATTGAGTTGACTTTGTATCTTGATTATAAATATGATTATTGTATAACATTATTATTATTGCACCAACACCAACTCCTTATGGTTCATCTTTCAGTCATAATCATCTATGAAAGAATGAAGCGGTGTTTGAATTGCCTTATACATGATTTTCCTACTTGAATATTCTTATAAAATAGATATATCGTAATCACCGATATATCATGCATTCAAAGATAATATTGGCATCCATTGTCATTGTTACAGCAGCAATCGCAGCATTTGTAATGACCATAAATATCAATACCACAAACGCAACAAGAGAAGAAACAGCAAGTAAGGTAGTACAAGCCGGAGGAGGAAATACTACTATTTCATTTAGTCGGTTTTTACCGAAGGACGTACAAATCAATGCCGGTGAAAGTGTACTTTGGTATAATCCAACAGAGGTATCAGAACCACATACAGTCACCTTTGTAATGGATAGCAAGTATATGACAGATATAATTGCACCCTTTGCTGTCTCTGACTCAACAGAATTCATACCCTTACCTACAGATGCTAATAGTGAAGTAGTAGCAATACCTAATAGTAATGGTACAAATAGAACAAATGTTATAGCTGCTTTAGATGCAAGAGGGTTTTATCCAGTTGTAATTAATTCAACTAATAATGTTACATACTTGAATTCAAATGCTTTATATGTAATAGATGGAACTGAAAAGTATGTTAATTCAGGTGTGATACTTCCAGTGGGACAAATACCACCAGGTATTCCACCTATAACTACATTTACTGCAACATTTGAAAAGACGGGGAATTATGATTACATATGTATTTTCCATCCATGGATGACTGGAAGAATTATTGTAAAGTAATAGTCAAACCCTTTTTTCCTTTTTTTATAATGCAATTCTAGTATAATTAGCCAAAACTCATTATTTTAGGTCAAGCAGAAGTTGTCATTGTGTAAGTTCTATATTGTTATTGAGTGGATTGTAATAGCATAGCAGTACATCATACACAAAATATGCTTCTACTAAAAATTATGATATTCCGCAAGAAAAATGAATGAGATAATGATAATATATCTACTTCTACTTTTTGAACAATATATCAATGACTTAGTACTTCGCGGACATCAGCACAACTATCAGATTATACTTTTATCCTGCAGGATTCGGTGGAATGTAAGATATATAGATTTAACTCAATTAGGAGATCCAAATAATAGGCCATTCTTACCAATGAAATCCTAATATGATGTTGCTATGAACAAAGAGCGAATAGTAACTATTTAATAATAATGGAGCTACTGATGGGGACTTGTTGTCGGGCCTATTGTCCGCTTGGTAGATTATATGCTTCTCCACTAAAACACTTCTGGTTATTTATTGTTTCAGAATTAATTGAATTTGCATGCGCTGGTTTAAGATATATTATGAAGGTCGGGAGGAAAAGCAATGGTGACAGAAAATTACTTATATGAAATGTTCTATTGTAATAAAGCTTTTTGTTATGGGTTTGATCTAAATATATGGTAGACGAGAAAAAAACAGATACTAACAATACAAATAATACTAACAAACCACCACCACCATCATCATCACCAGAACCTGCATCATCTAATACTTCCGATAACAAGAACACGATTTCTACTTCCGCATGGATAACTTTGGCTATTTTGGGTTCGTCTATCTTAATTACTATGTATGGAGAAACTATGTTATTACCTGCTATTCCTGACATTATTACAGAATTTAAAATCTCTTATAATACTGCCTCATGGATACTTACTGCATATCTTATCGCTGGTGCAGTTACGACTCCGATCGCCGGTAAGTTGTCGGATATCTATGGAAGAAAGAAAATGGTATTGATAATAATGATAATTTATATCATAGGAATTTCTCTTGGAGGATTATCTTCTAACATAACAATTCTCATTATTTCAAGAGTAATTCAAGGCATTGGCATTTCCATGTTTCCTATAGCATTCGGTATTGTGAGAGATCAATTTCCACCAGAAAAACTTGCAATAGGTGTTGGAACATTTAGCGCTATGTTCGCAGCTGGCTCTGTAGTAGGTTTAGCAATAGGAGGAAGTATAATTCAATATTTTGGGTGGCGTAATACTTTTTTTTCAATAATGCCTATTGCTATTCTACTATGGGTTATAATTAAAAGGTTCATTTACGACCATAATACTAATCAGCACTATTCAATACAATTTTCTCCTTCAGAAAAAAGCAGTGCTGCTCCGTCTGAACAAAAGCAAGGTACTAATGTTAATAGTAATAATAACAACAATGATTTGGAGGTTGTTACCACCACCAGCACCAAATCCATCGATATAAAAGGTGCAATAACTTTAGCTATTATAGTAATCTCATTTCTAATTGTTTTCTCTTATTTAGGAACAGGAAGTAGTAGCAGTGATGGCGGAGTAGGAGAAGACAGCATCACCACCACTCCAATACAGATCATTATAGGTTTTCTTACTACAGGAATTATTTCATTGATATTATTTATAATTATAGAAAAAAGAACAAAATCACCCTTAATTGATTTTAAATTACTTAGCAATAAAATCATTCTTCCTGCCAATATTCTCTTATTGATTAGTTTTCTTGCAATGTTCACGGTTTATCAAACAATACCTATTTTAGTAACAAGTCCTGCCCCAGTAGGTGGATTAGAAGGAGACGTACTAACTACTGCAAATATTCAGCTTCCATTCATGATTGTATTTCTTTTATTTGCTCCTTCTTCTGGCTTTATAATATCTAGGTTAGGAAACATCAAACCTACACTCATAGGAAGCATAATTAGCACAATAGGATTCTTTAGTATACTTCTTTTCCATTCGACAGAGTCTATGGTGGCAGGAACTCTGGCTATAATAGCTACAGGGTTATCATTGACTCAGGTTGGAGGGTTTAATATTATCCTAGAATCTACACCAAGACAATTCAGCGGAATATCTCTTGGAATGACCGTTCTTCTTAACCTTATTGGAGGAGCAGTAGGACCAGCTATTGCAGGAATATACATGCAAACAAATCAAGTATTTATTAATGGTTCTTTCTTTCCTTCTCTGCAATCCTACAGAAGCACTTCTTCATCCTCTTTAAATCCCCAAGAGGTTACAATGAAGAAAGCATGACATACACCTTTATTGATAATTACAGGCCATTATTCAAGCGTACGTCTCTATCTATATAATGGAGATGATCGCAGATATAGCAAGACAAAGTTCAATTCTCAGTTATTAACTATGTCAGAATTGTTTAAAATCCGATTCGGGGGATGAGGTTACCTCATATAGAAGGGTCCTAAGTATTTTTCAATGTTTTGCCTTTTCTTTTACGAACATGGTGTAGACTCTGTGTGTGTGTTTTGAATGTGGGGACAAAACTGACTCATATTTATGCAGTCTAGAACCATATAAATTAGTCAGCAGATACAAACTCTTCCTGAATAAGAAAATGAAAATGTTCGATATGCATTTAGTAGTATAGTGATGCTAGATATTGAACATCGTGCAAAAAACTCTTAATATTATAGATTACGGTGATCGTTATTCCTTTAATAAAATATAGTGAAAGGTTCATCTCTGCTACCAATATATCTGCACAGAATATCTCAGCTACAAAAGAAAGATTTATCATCCAATCTTTATAGGTAGAGCCAGCAACATCTTAATGCCAATTCTTCTTCTTTTATTGATAACAAATAATAATCGTCATCAGCAATGATGATAGATTCACTTTGATTATACGAGGAGATACTGCAATGAGAACCATGAAGTTCTCTTGGTACAAAATGTCATTTGGTTACTTGAGGGGAGAGGATTGAAATCTTGTTACAAATAGTAGCAATATATGACCACTTTTGATGCAACGTAATTTAACTATGTAAATATGTAGCTATGACGCATTGCTGCTGTATGACATAATTCCATTTAAAATTTATCTTAACTTATCGATACTATAAGATGTAAATTAAAGAGACAAATAGACAACAATACTGATGAACTTTACTTTTGAACTTTAATATCTGGATCGGTAGCTAATTGGATAATGACAAGTCATACTTTAATTATAGGCGATTCTGCATTCATGCCAGAAATTGATTCTGGTTCTATTCATTTCGTTGTTACTTCTCCACCTTATTGGAACCTTAAAAAATATGGAGAAACTACATCAGGCACTAATCAAGCATATGCAAAATATTTGTATGAAATTCAGAGAGTCCTTAAACAAGTAAAAAGAGTAATGGCACCTGGAAGGTTTGTTGCAATCAACATTGGGACTGCTGTATCAAATATTGGAATGAAACCCATTAATGCAGACATAGTAAAGATGATGGAAGATCTTAGTTTTACGTTTAAGAAAGAGATTATTTGGATAAAACCAAAAGGTACACAGGGATTGTGGCAGCGTGGAGTAACGAAATTTCTAAAGGGTGAACCATATCCTTGTTTTTTTAATCTAAATATAATGCATGAATACATTCTGATATTTCAAAATGAAGGTCAAATGCGAATAAACCTTGAGCCAGAAAACCGATTGTCTGAGGAATTTATTAAACAAGTATCATGGAGTGTCTGGGATATGAGAGTATCATATACTAAAGGACATCCAGCACCATTTCCTGAAATGTTGCCAGAGAGATTGATAAAATTATACACAGTTCAAGGAGATGTAGTTCTTGATCCGTTTGGTGGTAGTGGAACAACCATGAAAGTGGCAAGGGATTTAAAACGAAATTCTGTGATATATGAGGTTAATGCAAAATACATGGAGTTAATTAAAAATAATGTAGGATGGAATAATGCAACACTTAATTCAGGTGTAAAATATGAAATTAAAGTCAGAAAACCTGTCACAAACTGAGTTAGCAAAAATCAAAAATCTCTATACTTTAGATTGGGAATTAGAAGACGCAGATACCAGATATTATACACATGGATACCATTCATATGCAGCTAAATATATCCCTCAGATTCCATATCGACTTGTATCAAAGTTTACTAAAAAGAATGAGCTTGTATTAGATAATTTTATGGGTAGCGGAACCACTTTAGTTGAATCAAAAGTTTTAGGCAGAAATGCAATAGGTATTGATGTTAATCCTCTTGCATGTTTGATATCCAAGGTAAAAACCACAACTATACAGAAATCTACATTGGTAGAAATTTCAAAAATTTTAATTCTCTTGAAGGAAGATATCATTAACTTACGTGGCAATACTCTACTCTTCAATCATAGAGAGAAAAGGCAAACCATAGATAACTTCATGAGTAAGACACTTCTTCATCCTAATATATCAAAATGGTATCATCAAAATGTCATTTATGAACTGTTAGCAATAAAGTCAAGAATTGATACTGTGGAGAATAAGGATGTAAAGAACTTTCTATTGGTATCGCTCTCTTCTATTTTACGTAGTGTTTCTAATGCAACGAGTGGATTTGGAAATCTGATGATAAACAAGCAAGCCCCTCCCAAAACTAGAATATATGAGAAATTTGTTCTTGCAGTTAGAGATATGCTGAAAAACATGTCAGAATTTAATAAAGCGGCAACCAACTCTAATATAAAAATAGTTAATCATGATAGTAGAAGATTAGAGTTCATTAATGATGAAACAATAGATTTTATTTGTACTCATCCACCATATATGGCAGCCGTTCCATATGCAGAATATCAAAAATTGTCGCTCTGGTGGCTAGGATTTAGTCAATATGAATTAGAGAAGAGATTGATCGGTGGAAGACGCAGCAGAGCTGATACTCCTGATAGATTTTTTCATGACATCAATATGGCATTAATGGAGATGAAAAGGATTCTACGTAAGAAAAAGTATTGTTGTATTATTATTGGCAATCCTGTTTATAACGGCAAAATTTGGAAGTTAAACGACTTTATAAGAAAAGATGCAACAGATATTGGATTTATCCTTCTAACGGAGATTAACCGTGGCAAATACCGATCTACAATGGGTAAAATGAAAGAAGAGTTCATCCTAATCTTTAGGAATGAGTAATAACATATTCATCCACACACAGACTGGTTGACCATGGCATTAATAAATAATAAATAATAATAGTTTTTTTTGTTTCTTTACCTCTTAGAACCTCTTCAAATCCATCATCTTATCTTTTTCAAATAAAGGACTTTTAGGACTATTTAGTTAATATGATAATTTTACTCAGCAATATCGCCAAGGCGAAGAGATTCCTCTATCCTTTCTTTTTCTTTCTTGACCTTTTCTAACTCTAGTCTTTCACGTTCACAAGATTTACGATAATCTTCAAGTTGATATTTTGAGTTTGATATTTCACTCTTCAATACAAATAATACATTTTCATATTTTTCTACTTCTGCTTTCATTCTATATAGTTCTGTTTCCATTTGACGTCTTTCTGTTTCCATCCCACGTATTTCATTTAAATACCATTGACGTCTTTTTTCAAGTTGTGATAGTCCAACAGGATTATTGTCAGCAGCTAATTCAGCAAGCTTAACAAGTTGCTCTATGCTCACACCTTCTTTCTCAGCTTCTTTGCATAATTTTAGAAGATGTGGAACATGATGTCTATGCTTTTCATATATTATACCAAACTCGTCTAATCCCTTTAGCTTCAAAAAACCCTTGTAAAATTGTGTTACTTCTTCCTCTGATAACTCTAGATCTATTGCCACTTCGATAGTGTTCTTGCCTTCAGAAAATAGCTTGAAGCTGGCTACTTCTTTGGATGTCTTGTTTTCTTGTTGTTCGTGCTTAATTTTAGCAGCAGCAGCAGCATTTTCTTCTTCATGTTTCTTTAGTACGGCGATGACATAATTTGGTGACACTCTAAGCTCTTTTACTATCTCACGAGTTGTCTTTCCCTGATTATAGTAAAGATCTATAATGCGTCTCTCTTTTTCTTCTTTACTCATGAACAAATTAAATCTGCTAGCATAAATGCTCATAGTATATAAGACTTACTTTTCCTATTATTGTTAACTTTGCTATTCTCTGTTATCAGTGTGTTTGCCTCTGCTATTTCTGCTACTTTTATTTGTATTCTAATCTTGAATTATGCGTCATAACAAGAGAGAGAAATAGAAAATATTCTCAAAAGTCATAGCAACCTGAAATTATAAAAGCTCTGTTTAACTAAATTGATCAATATAAACCAAACCTTCCTATACGCTTGCTAAATTGGACTCAGTTTACAATCAGACCTCGTGTAATCAAATTATAGTTAAATAATACATTCTTGATCTGCTTCAAATTCAACCCCAAACCAATAGAAACCAGAGTTGAGATGATTTGTATTAAAATAATAGTGCTTGTAAAAACTTTAAGTCCTTCCATAATTTGAAATCATTTCTCTTTAAGAAGAAAACTGATAAACGAATTACTTAAAGACATTGTTGATTTGAGCGACTCTTTAAAGTAAACACAGGGCGACTATCGTTATTTGTACAACTTTAATGTTGCCCAATTACATATATATATGTATATATATGTATATATGTGGTTTAGTTTATAGTACGACAAAAGACATATCAGATAGGATGATAAAGAAGATTTGAAATAAAATAGAATGTCATTGTTACTAAAAAATAAGGTTGCAGTAGTGACTGGATCTACCAGAGGGATAGGATTTGCAATAGCAAAGGAGTTTGCAGAAAATAATGGTGCAACCACTGTTGTTTGTTCTAGAAATAATGAGCAAGCCGAAAGAGCGATAAGACAGATAAGCAGTGACAAAGTGTTTGCGGCTGAAATTGATGTCACAAGTGATCCTAGTGTAAAAAAATTCATGCAGCAAATATTACCTAAATTTGGACGAATTGATATCCTAGTAAATAATGCAGGTTATCCTTTTGATAATAATATTTGGTATAAGAGATTCCATGAAGTTACCGATGAAGAATTGCAAAAAATTATGGGAGTTGACGTTCAAGGGTCTGTAAGATTATCTAGGGCAGTTATTTCTTCTATGATTCAAAAAAATACAAATAAAAATAGTGGAGCAGGAGGAGGAGTAATAATAAACATTTCTTCAACTCCTGCAATCGCAGGACATACTGAGGGTGCTCCATATACTATAGCCAAAGCTGCAAATATAGCATTAACAAAATGTATTGCAAAGGAGTATGGTATCAACGGCATCAGATCTTATACTATGGCTCTTGGTAACATTGCAACAATGGCAACATATGATTCAATGACTGAAGTGGCTAGAAACAAGGCTGCCGAAGAACCTCCTATGAAAAGATGGGGAAGACCTGAAGAGGTGGCTAAGATTGCTGCATCTATCGCAAGTGATAGCTTTTCTTTTGCGACAGGTAATACCATTGTAATAGATGGTGGTACTGTGCTATGGTAATACTATACTATGACTGTTTGATTATAATATACGAAATAGACAACAATCCGTTTGCGCCCATTTTTTATACACCCCAATGGCAGAAGAAAAATAATAACAATTCAATGCGATCCAAGATAATTTCGCAATATCGATAACAGAAGTTTGTTAATGTATACCTTTGGCAAGCTGCTTATAGCGCTGCATATAATTAGCAACTCAATTGGCAGTAGATCTTGTTGTTTATAGATAGATCTTGAGTACTCTTATTGTTTACCATAGTTTACTTTCACTTTAACATCTCCTCCCGGTATAGTATGCAAATTAGCATCATTTAGCCATGTAATAATTTCGTCAAAATGCAACACGATATGAAACGTAAAATGAAACGCAAGCTCGTTCTCTGTTGGTGCATGGATAGATCTATGTACTAAGTAGTTATTTCAAAAAGCAAGTAAACCTAAATCATGAGTTTAGGTTGTGGCATTGACAAATTCTATATAATAGAATTTGAATCATATCAGCCATTGCTAAACATGAATTAGATTACCGTCTACTACACTATTTCTATATTGATAATAGTAATGAAAGATTTGGTTCAATCATACAAACAATGGAGATAAGTTCATTAATCTTGTCTAACACATGGAATTTCAAATAACAATTTCTACATAAATAATTATTCAAATTAGCTAGTCTAGTAGTAGTTTTTGAATCAAATTCAAAATGAATAGTTTGTTGATATATTTACTATTGTCTATTGAAGTATTAATAATATATTATTTATATCTATAATATGGACTAAAAGGATGAAAATAGAAGACAAGACAAAGGAGCTAATATTATCAAAACCGATATTATATGTTCCAAAAATAATGTTCTTAACAAAAGGCAAAGGCTTACATAAAGATTATCTTACAAGCTTTGAATTAGCTTTGCGTGATGCAGAAATAGCTGATCTAAATCTAGTTTCTGTATCAAGTATAAAACCACCACAATGCAAAATAGTTTCTAGACAAGAAGGCAGAAAATATCTAATGCCTGGACAAATTGTTTTTACTATTTTAGCGCGTTCCTCTACTAATGAACCAAACAGGCTTATTGCTGCGTCTATTGGTCTTGCTAGACCTGCCGATGATGATACTCAATATGGTTATCTATCAGAGCATCATTCAAGTGGTGAAACGGCACAAAAGGCTGGAGATTATACTGAAGATATGGCTATGGAAATGCTTGCTACAACACTGGGTTTACCAAATGATCCTACTCTTACTTGGGATCAAAGAGAAGAACAATGGAAGCTTTCAGGAAAGATTTACAAAACTCAAAATATTACACAATCCGCAGAAGGAAATAAAGATGGTCTATGGACAACTGTGGTGAGTGCAGCTATCCTGATATTATAGAAGTTA